>JAFAPG010000089.1 GCA_019247235.1 Acidobacteriota bacterium | reverse complement strand
TCGATTGCTTCTTTGGTGTCACGGTACTGCGGCAGATAACGCAATACCAGATCGTAGCGGGCCTCGCCCTGCAGCACCTGAGTGAGCGCATTGCCGCCTACCGCAGTCTGAATTGCGTCTTGAACATCGGAGACATTAATCTGATAGCGGGCGGCGGCATCCCGGTCTACGCTCAAGTTTAAATTTGGCTGTCCCAAGATGCGGAAAATCCCCAGATCTTGAATTCCTTGGACCCCGCGCATAATGCTGACGACCTGATCGGCTTTTTGTTCTAACACGTGAAGATCATCGCCATAGATCTTTGTGGCCAGCTCGCCCTTCACCCCACTGACCGCCTCTTCCATATTGTCTTCAATTGGTTGAGAGAATCCCCAGACAACTCCGGGAATCTTGCTCAGTTCGCGATTCATCGCGGCGATAAGCTCATCCTTATCCTGGCGAAAAACCGGCCGCCACTCCTCCTTGGGCTTGAGATCCACGAAATATTCTGTATTGAAGAAGCCGGTGTGGTCCGTACCATCGTCAGGTCGTCCGACCTGGCTGGTACATTGCGGAACCTCAGGAAACGAACAAAGAATGATGCGGGCTTGGTTGGCCACTCGAATAGCCTCGGCAGGCCCGGTGCTAGGAGCCAGAGTGCCGCGCACCCAGAGCGCCCCCTCGTCCAAATGAGGCAAGAATTCAGAGCCGATTACACCACCAAAGGCCAGGAAAGCACCGATGGCGACCGCGACCGCGGTCACGCCAACCGTGATCAGTCGATAACGGATGGCATGGCGAAGGGCATTACGGTAGCTCTCAACAAGCCAGTGCATAACCGGGTTGTGCCATTCATGAGCACCTTTGGCGAAGGCAAAACTCGCGAGCACCGGGGAGACCAGGATGGAGAACACCAGAGCACCCAATAGGGCAAAGGCGACGGTCCAGGCCATGGGGTGAAACAGCCGTCCTTCGACCCGCTCCAGAGTAAAGATGGGCAAGTAAGCGGTGATGATGATGGCGATGGCATAAAACACCGGCCGTTGGACCTCGTGAGAGGCATCGCTGATTTTCTCTGCTGGTGTTCTGGCGTTTCCGTTTTCACGGTGCAAATGGCGGACGATGTTCTCAATCATGACGACAGCGCCGTCGACTACCATGCCAAAATCAAGTGCACCCAAGGAGAGCAAATTGGCGGGAATATGATTGAAATCTAAGCAGATCGAGGCAAACAAGAGGGAAAACGGTATGGTCGCAGCGACGATCAGAGCACCGCGAACATTGCCTAGAAAGAGAAACAGAACGATCGAGACAAGAATCATTCCTTCGGTGAGATTGTGAAGAACAGTATGCGACGTGTAGTGAACAAGATCACTACGATCGATAAAGGGTACTATCTTAACTCCCGACGGCAAAATGTGATTATTGAGCTCTTGTACTTTCTTGTGAATTGCCTCGAGCGCGTTATCAGCTGCCGCTCCCTTTCGTAACAACACAATGCCTGAGACAACGTCGTCGTTGTCGATAATCCTCCCATCTTCGCGGTGAATCGCTCGCGCGAACTGACCGAGCCGAATCTTGGGGCCTTGGGAGACCTGCGCGATATCTTTTACATGAATAGGAGTGCCATTCTTGGTTAGGATGACAGTTCGTTGAATATCCTGAGTTCGATCGACCAACCCCACTGAGCGGACGTTAACCTGCTGCAGCCCTTCCTGGATGAAACTTCCGCCGGCATTGGCGTTGTTATTAGCGAGCTGTTGCTCCACCTGGGCTAGGCTAAGGCCATAGGCGGTGAGCTTATTGGGATCCAAGTGGACTTGATATTCGCGCGTAGGGCCGCCAAAACTGGCGATATCGACGACGTCGGGCACAGCTTTGAAATTTTTCTCAACCACCCAGTCTTCAATGGATTTCAGTTCCATGGCATCGTAGGCGGGGTTGGTACTGCGTAGGGTAAAAAAATAAATCTGGCCAACGGGACTCCAATCGGTACCCATCTGCGGAATTACACCCGCCGGTAGCGTGACTTGCGAAAGCCGTTCGAGGACCCGTTCGCGGTTCTCAAAATTGGAGGTATTGTCTTGGAAGACCAAATCAAGAAAGGAGAGGCCGAATAGCGAGAATGATCGTAGATGGACAATCCCAGGAACTCCATTCATCACGATCTCCAACGGAATGGTCACTTGCTGTTCGATTTGTTCCGCAGAAATTCCTGGCCACTGGGTGATGATGTCCACGTAGTTGTCGGCCACATCGGGATAGGCTTCAATGGGAAGATCGTGGAAGGCGACGATGCCCCCTGCGAAAAGCACCAGGGCAAGCGCCAGAACCATGAGGCGATTATTCAGGGCGAAGTCAACTAGCCGGCGAATCACTCATTGCTCCACGGTGTTCTGCAACGCCAATGCGTTTGAAACTACTTGATCGCCGGCCTTTAAACCTGAAATCACTTCCTGGGTATTACCGGGGAGGGTATTCCCGGTGACCACTTCCTGGCGCTTAAAGTGTCCGTCGCCAAGCGGTGTGTACACCCAATCCCGGTCATGCAGATGGAGAATGGCAGCTGCGGGAATCAAGGAACGGACGACCGGTTGCTTACCATAGAACGTGGCGGCGACAAACATGCCAATCCGCATTAGGCCCGGGTTGGGAACCTCGATCCTGACCTTCGCGGTATGGATATTGGGGTCCAAAATTGGCAAGATGTTGTCGATTCGCCCGCGGAAAAGTCGGTTAGGATACGCGTTCAATCGAATGTCGGCGTACTCACCGATATGTACGGCATCGAGATCATTTTCATAGACATCACATACTATCCACACATAGGACAGATCAGAGACGGTGAACGGATTAGTAGCTCCCAGTCCCTGAACTCCAGCTGCGTTGGTCACCTGTTGATCGGTGATGACGCCCGAAATGGGCGCTCGGATTTCCACCACGGCGGAAGGATGATCTTTATCCACGCCCATAGTGCGCAGTAGCTCAAGCGCAGCGTTAAGATCGACCTGGGCGTCTTGTTCGGCATTCTGGGCGGCTTCAAGCGCGCTTCTGGCAATTGCACCCTTATCGGAAAGGATCTGCGCCCGCTCCAGTTGCACGCGTGCCAGCCGTTCATCGTTCATCGCCTTCAAATACGACTGGTATGCTCCAGAAATATCGTTGCTGCGAACCTTCAGCAACAACTGACCTTTTTTGACGACGTCGCCCAACCGAGCATCAATCTCCACCACACGTCCCGAGGCTAAGGAAATCACCGGAACCGCACGGGCAATGTCAGGTTGGACCAGACCGGTTACGTTGAGCGCCGGTACAGCCTTGCGCTCAGTCGCGGTTGCCAAGGGAAATAGGTCGGCGTGTTCAACTTGGAAGTTGTTGGCGTTCAGGTCAGGCTCGACATTGGCGGCCGGCGGAGCTTCGGCCTTAATGTCTGGCTTGGCTTGGCTACAACCACCGAGTAGCAAGGTTGGGAGTAAGCAAACAGCCGCCAGCACAACACTAAAAGGGGTTTTCATGGGATTACCTCGCGTCCAAGGGCCAGGTTCATCTGGGCTGCGGCCGTCAAGTAGGTTCCAATGAGATTGATATAGCTGAGCTGCACGTTGCGGTATTCGCTCTCCGCGTTCAACAAATCCAGCAAAGCCGCCCCACCGTGCTGATAAGAGAAAACAATGGTGTCTCGCACTCGGGTTGCTTGTTCAATGTATTTGTGTTTATAGGGAAGCAATAAGCTCAGATTGCTTTCAAGCGTCGCATAACCTGAGTCGACATCGCTGAAGACTGCTGCTTCGGTGGCATCGCGCAGCCGTGCATTGCGGCCGATATCCAACTGGGTACGCAGCTTTTCTCCTTGATTACGATCGAAAATACGAAGAGGCACGCTGACACTCACCCCAATCGTTTGGTGGGCAAATGGATTGTTGAACGATGGGTTATACGTCCACCACACACCGAAAGTAGGATCAGTAGAGCCGTTGGCAGTGGCTAAGTTATGGTCGGTTTGTGCTTTGTCCACCGCCGCGATCGCGGACTTCAGATCAGGCCGGGTAGCAAGAGCAATCCTGCGCAATTCATCGCGGGTCGCGAGTTGGTCGTTAAAGTCATAAGAACCAGTTACGTCAAAGTCCTCGATTGGCGTGCGGTCGTTGAGCAGCGTTAGGAGCTGAATTTTTGAGGTTCGCAGGTTAACTTGCGCAGTTTGGACGTCGGTTTCATATTGCACCCTTTGTAGCTCCATCCGATCCAAATCGATCTGCGCCAGGTCACCGGCATTAAACCGATCGCGACTGATCCCAAGCACGTGGTCCCAGTAAGCCAAGTTGTCCTTTGCTAGTTGTAGTACCTGTTTCGCTTGCAGCGTAGCTACAAAGGCGCTGCGCAAATTGAACAGCAGGGTTCGTTCCAAGTCAGCATGACTGGATTCTGCTATGAGAGTACCTTTCTTGGCGCTCTCCAGCCGCAACTCTCGTTTGTGCTGTCGTTCGTGAAGGTAGGTAACGCTGGGTGAAACCAAGGTACCAGTGAAGGGCTTCCAAACGCCATGATAAGGGGCGATTTGAGTTCCATCGGCGGTCAGAGTGAAAGTTGGGTTGGGACGGAGATAGGCGGTGATTTCTTGTGCCTTTGATTCTTCAATGTTTAGTCTGTCCGCTAACAATGTGGGGTTAGTAGCTTCAAAGCGGTCGCGAATCTGCTCCCAAGTAAAATTTCGTTGCTGGGCATGCGCACGGGTGATGAGACCATC
>JAFAPG010000086.1 GCA_019247235.1 Acidobacteriota bacterium | reverse complement strand
TTACGCACGAATTGTTAACCTAAGTTACTGGAGATTTTGCCTGCCGGTTTCGAAAGTTGCCGCCGTGGGCTCGCCCTCGTGCGACAACCGAGGGGACTGGTCATGGCGAGCAATGATTCTTCGCTCTTCGCCGGCTGCTTTGTTAGTGAAAGCAAAGCTACCGCTGTCAAGCAGCAGGTTTGTGCTGGGCTGCACGTTGAATGTTTTGAAGGGCACGCTCAGGTCCGGAATGCCCCAAGATGGCGAATTCCACTCCCCGAACCCGTTGATAGTTGGTAAAGAAATCTTTTATTTGCTTGAGCACGATAGGATTCAGTTGATCGATGGTCGTAACCTCAGAATAAAGCAGCGACTGGGTTGCTACGGCGAGCAGGCGATCGTTGCGTTTCTTTTCTCCATCTTCCTCCTGCTCTGCTTCGATTACCCCTATGAGTACGCAATCCACTGAACAGCCAGGAAAAAGCGGCTCATCGCTGAGCACCAGAACATCGAGTGGGTCTCCGTCATCGCCTTTGGTGGATGGTAAATACCCAAAATCGTAGGGGAAAACCATGCCTTCGGGCATTACCTTGGACAGCTTAAACCTCTGGGCGGCAGGATCGTATTTGTATTTGTTTCGACTCGCTCGCGGTGTTTCGATAATGACGGCCAACTGAATTGGTTTTGATGTGCGTTGCCGGTTGCGATGGGACGTCGGACTCATGGGAAAATCCTCAAGCTATGCGGCGATTGCCGTGGTTGCTGTCCACACCGGTTCGCTGGGCTTGAGACGATGTGTATTCGTGCCGCCCGCGACTCGAAAATAACGTCTTCGCATGCCTTCGCTCTTGCGCAGCGCATCCTGATACTTTTCCTCGCAGGTGCGCTTGAGCTGCCGCAACAGTTTGCATCGTGCCCCGTGCTCTAGCACCTCCCGGGCGATCAAAAGTAGTGCTTCCCAGTCATGCCATTCACCAATAGCGTCCTTTACTTCGCCGAGCACAACCACAAAATCCTGATTAGGGTTTTCGTCCTGCGCCATGCGTAGAACATTGCGGAGTTGTTTCACTTTCAGCCGGTAGGGATGTAAGTTTCGGCGGTTTAGACGGGCTGGCTCGGTCAACTCCTTTTGAAGTTTCAGGGCTGACGCTATTACGCGACCCTGGGCATCTTGAGGATCGCGCGTGGAATCCTCAGTTTGGCACAGCTCGTCTTCAAAGAGAGTGGAAGTCTGCTTCAGCTCATGACGGGTGGCCGCACCGTGCTTGGCCACAATCGCATGTAGCTTCCTAGCCTTTTTCCGCCGCTTGGCACCGAGTTGTTCGAGTAAACGGACGCTACAATCCTGTTCCCCGTTTGCATGCACCGTAACGGCATAGCTGCTGAGGACGTCGAGATCCCGTACTTTGCCGGCACGCTTGCGTATACGCGTCAAGTCTTTTAGCAATTTTCGTACCTGGGATTGGGAGTGAAGCGACAAAGCAGCTGCCATTGCTTCCAAAGCGCGAGTGTTGGTGCGTAGGTCGTGCACTTGGTCGGGAACGGGCTGCTTAGGCATGCTCTTGAGCAGTTTTCGGAGCTTGCGAAAGGGCTTCGCGACCCGCTTTGGATTCAAAGCCATTGGCGATTCTCTTGATTTTGATGACAATTGGCTATTTTCCGTTCGCTACTCAAGAGTTTTCCTGCCCCCTTAGCAAGGAGAAGAGTGGCTCAGGTAATTTGCCGCTTCTGTATATTCAGCCAGATCTTGTCGAACAAAGTCGGGATTTGGCCAAAGCGCGCATGTCTGCTCGCGCCAGAGCTGACGCGTGGGCCAGGTCGAGAGCTCCACCGGACTTGAAATCAGCTTGCGAAGGGAGCTAACGTTCTCAGTTGCTCATCGCCCATGCTGCCGAGGTTCCAGCTGGAACTCTAACCACCCCTTCGGTTTTGCAGTAGGCTCCTGATCCCTGCTTGTCCTCTGGTTTTGAGCAGCTTTGCTCGATATCTCGGTCAAGGCCATCCATCCGCCGCGCACGGCTCGGCGTATGGTTATAATTCTGTGTTGGCTATGAACCCGCCCACACGCTACGCGCTCGTAGCTTACGTAAAGAACCAGGTGGGAGAATTTGTTGAGAAGCTCCGCAAAGAATTGCATCCTGAGCTTCCTCACCTGGCCGCTCACGTGACCTTGTTGCCTCCTCGTCTCTTGCAGGGAGCTGAATCTGCGGCACTCGAGACCTTAAGGCAGTACTGTGAGCAAGTTGAACCTTTTGAGGTCACACTGGGTGAAGTGGAAACCTTTATACCGGTCACTCCAACGGTTTTCATTCGCGTGGCTCATGCCGCCTACCGAATGCGCGAAGTGCATGATCTGCTCAACGTG
Organism: Acidobacteriota bacterium; assembly: GCA_019247235.1. Lineage (GTDB taxonomy): Bacteria > Acidobacteriota > Terriglobia > Terriglobales > Acidobacteriaceae > Gp1-AA145. The sequence continues at coordinate 6,677 of JAFAPG010000086.1, read as the reverse complement.
AATGCGCTCGAGCGTCAAGAAGAATGGCCTTATATGCCACATCTCACGATAGTGAAAATGGGCGCGGAGGAGCAGGCGCAACATGCTTATCGAGTCGCGCGTATGCGTTGGGCCGGATTTGAGGGCGCCCGCTCGATCGAAATCCGGGACCTCACTTTTGTTCGCGAGCAGGGACCGTATCATTGGATCGATCTAGCTGGTATTCCTCTGGGAACAAATCACCGAGCGCGCCATTTTAGTCAACAGCGTTAGCCTTCCTCGCCCAAGCCGCGATAGTTTCCGCAAAGTGTTAGATTTAGCTTTCTTTAATTCCGCTCGAGGGTGGCGCCATGAAGATTGTTGACGCGAAGGTGATCGTTTGTTGTCCGGGACGGAACTTTGTCACCCTCAAGCTCACGGTGGAAGACGGGATCTATGGTCTTGGCGACGCCACCTTAAATGGGCGAGAACTGGCGGTAGCCAGTTATTTGGACGACCATGTCATTCCCCTGCTGATCGGCCGCGATGCCCGCCGGATCGAAGATACTTGGCACTACTTGTATAAAGGCGCCTACTGGCGTCGCGGACCGGTGACGATGACGGCGATCAGCGCCGTCGATACCGCGCTTTGGGATATCAGGGCGAAGAGCCTGAACGTTCCGCTCTACCAGTTATTGGGAGGGGCCTCGCGCGACAAGGTATTGGTCTACGGACATGCCAGTGGAAGCGACATGGAGAAGACCCTTGGCTCGTTCGGTCATTTTCTCAATCTCGGGTACCGTGCCATCCGGGCGCAATCAGGTGTACCCGGATTAAAGGCCACCTACGGAATTGGGCATGGCGAAACGACGTATGAACCGGCGGTAAGAGACGCTCCCCCCGAAGATCATTGGTCGACTGAGCATTACTTGCGATTTGTCCCGCAGCTGTTCGAGCGATTGCGCACCGAGTTTGGCCCTGAGGTGCACCTTTTGCATGACGCTCACCACCGCTTAACCCCTATCGAAGCGGCTCGTCTCGGGCGAGATCTTGAGCCCTTTCGATTGTTCTGGCTAGAGGACCCGACAGCCGCTGAATTGCAGCCGGCCTTGCGACTGATTCGCCAGCATACAACTACTCCCATCGCGATCGGTGAGGTCTTCAACACCATTTTCGATTGTCAGCAACTCATTGAAGAACAGTTGATTGATTTCATTCGCAGCACCGTGGTCCACGCCGGCGGGATCACCCATCTTCGAAAAATTGCCCATCTCGCGGAGGCCTATCAGGTGCGCACTGGGTGCCATGGCGCTACTGATCTAAGCCCGGTAACCATGGGCGCGGCCTTACACTTTGACCTCAGCGTTCACAATTTTGGCATTCAGGAATATATGCCACATACGGAAGAAACCGATCGGGTTTACCCTCACGCCTACAACTTTCGCGACGGCTTTATGCATCCCGGCGAGGCCCCGGGGCTTGGCGTCCAGATCGATGAGGCTCTGGCCGCCAAATTTCCTTATCAGCGCGCTTACCTGCCCATTAATCGCAAACTCGACGGAACTTTGCACAGTTGGTGAGTCGGTGACGTTGTTTACTTTCGGGGCATTTCTAGGGCGAGATATTCTCGGGCGTTGTTAAAAGAGATATTTCGAATCATCGTCCCTACCAGCTCTAGGTCCGGCGGCAATTCACCACCGTCTATGTCGCGACCACAGAGGTTTGCCAGGATTCGACGGAAATATTCATGTCGGGGAAACGACATAAAGGAACGAGAATCAGTTACCATGCCCACGAATCGAGATAGCAGACCGGTGTTCGATAGAGCGTTGAGCTGGGCTTCGATTCCTTGTTTCTGATCCAGAAACCACCAGGCGCTGCCAAACTGAATCTTTGCCTTGAGCGAGTCGCCTTGAAAGGATCCTGCGGCGGTTGCGAAAACGTAATTGTCTGCGGGATTAACGTTGTAGAGGATCATCTTGGGCAGAGCACTCTCCTGCTCAAGCAAGTCGAGATAGGCACAAAGCGCGTGGGCTTGCGGGAGATCCCCGATGGAGTCAAATCCGGTATCCGGTCCCAGCGTGCGCTGCTGGCGCGAATTTACCGAACGGCAAGCACCTAGATGTAACTGTTTGGTCCAGCTCTTTTCCGCGTCCAGCCGGCCAAAGAAGAGCATCAGGAAGGAGGCAAAGCGTTCGTGTTCTTCGCCGCTTGGGATTTGGCCGCCTCGGACTCTCTCGAAAATCTTTGCCGCCTCCGTTGGACTCGCGGGCTGGCCGTAACAGCGCGCCAGGCCATGATCGGAGAGCCGTCCGCCATGCTGGTGGAACACCTGGTGCCGCTGAGTGAGCGCGTCCAAAAATGCGTTCAAGTTATGAATATGAGTGTTGCTGGCGGCTTCGAGCCGTTCCACCCAGGCATTGAAGGCTTCCGGATGGTCTATGGCAAGCGCCTTATCAGGCCGAAAAGTTGGGTACATGCGCAGGTCGGGGTCGTTCGCGTTGAGGCAAGCATGTGCGGCCAGGTCACTGGTCGGATCATCGGTTGTGCACACCACTTGCACGCCAAATTTCTTGAGAATGCCCCTGGCCCTAAACTCCGGAGTTGCAAGCAGGGAATTGGCTTGTTCCCAGATGGACTTTGCGCTGGCTTGGTTTAATAGTGCCTCAATGCCAAAGTACCGTTTCAGCTCCAGATGGGTCCACTGATATAGGGGATTGCGCAGGGTGAAAGGAACAGTTTTCGCCCAGGCCAGAAATTTCTCATAGCCACTGGCGTCTCCGCTGGCATATTGCTCGGCGACTCCATTGGCCCGCATGGCCCGCCACTTGTAGTGATCTCCCTCTAACCAAATTTCTGTCAGATCGCGGAAGCGCCGATTTTCCGCAATTTCCGCCGCCGGCAAATGGGAATGAAAATCGAGAATCGGCTCGCGCGCGGCATATTCGTGAAATAATCGCCGTGCCGACTCCGACAGGAGGAGAAAGTCATCGTGGATAAAGTTCAATCGACGCGCCGCCTTAGGTTGTTCTAAATCGTACTCGAACTTGGGCTCGAGAACCTGCATGTCTTCGGAAACCGATCAGCCTAGCACCCACTCATGGCTTCGGCATCGATCGCAACCCGGACATAAGGGATCCCTAGCATAAGGCATTGCTCAAGCGGTTTCCACCATCTTAACTAATGTGAAGTGCTTTGAAGGTTGTTAGACTGCGGGTGGCAGAAAACGAAGTACGAATAGCGCATAATAGCTGGTTGGCCTCGCCGACGAGTTCGTTCGGAGCGTAGGGACCAGAAAGACAGGAGCAGGTATATATGGATTCATACCAACCGAAGCCAGAGCATCAATTTTCCTTTGGCCTGTGGACGCTCGGCAACCGCGGGCGCGATCCCTTTGGTGATTTTGTACGCGCACCTCTTCCTCCCACAGAAATGGTTGCCATGCTGGCCGAGGTGGGCGCCTGGGGCGTGAATTTGCATGATAACGATCTGGTGCCGATCGATGCCACGGGGAACGAGCGTGATCGTATCGTTCGCGAATTCAAACAGGCCTGTAGTCGCCACGGCATCGTCGTGCCCATGGCGACGGTCTCTTTGTTTTTTCATCCCATCTTTCGCGACGGGGCATTCACTGCCAACGACCCGGCGGTGCGAGCCTACGCAATGCAAAAGACCATGCGCGCCATGGACTTGGGAGCTGAATTAGGAGCCAAGATTTTCGTTCTTTGGGGGGGCCGGGAGGGAGTTGATACCGATGCCTGTCGCCGAGCCGATGATGCTATCAAACGACTGCGAGAAGCGGTGAACTATCTTTGTGCATACAATCTGGATCGCGGTTATGGCTACAAATTTGCGCTAGAGGCAAAACCGAATGAACCACGGGGCGACATTTATATGGCCACCACCGGGCATTATCTGGGATTCATTCCCACCCTGGATCATCCGGAAATGGTTGGTGTGAATCCAGAATTTGCTCACGAGACCATGGCCGGTTTGAACTTCATGCATGGAGTGGCGCAGGCCTGGGAGGCTGGCAAGCTGTTTCATATTGATTTGAATGACCAAATGCCCGGCCGTTACGACCAGGATTTGCGCTTCGGATCGGTCAACCTCAAGGGCGCTTTCTGGCTAGTGAAGTTCCTCGAAGATGTTGGCTACGAGGGCCCACGCCACTTCGATGCGCATGCATATCGCACCGAGGACTACGAAGGAGTCAAGGACTTCGCTCGCGGCTGCATGCGGAGCTACCTCATTCTGAAAGAGAAGGCGGCCCACTGGAACGCCAACCAGGAGATTCAATCCATCCTTCGCGCTTTGGGCGAAGCTCGGAATGGTCTTCCCCAAGTCGGGAAGTATTCCAAAGCCGGGGCCAGCGCGCTGCTCGATTATGAGTTTGATAAGGATAAGATCCTCGAACGGCGCCTGCCCTATGAGCGCTTAGATCAACTGACGGTGGATATTCTGCTTGGCGGCTGCTGATGCCCCATCCCGACTCATGCGGCCTGGGTCCGGCAAAATCTGCGCTTTTAGGATATGTTAGGATTGGCGCGCGCGAGCGGGCGGACAGTCGGCCAGTGCCGGGCACTGCCCTAAGACATTGAAAGTTATTTCTCATGGGACATCCCTCACTGGACCTTAGTGGTAAGACTGCTGTGGTAATAGGTGGAACTTCTGGCATTGGACTGACACTTGCGATTGGACTGGCCGAAGCAGGTGCGAACGTAGTACCGACCGGGCGCCGGGCCGATCTGGTCGAGGCCGCGGTCGATGAAATTAAAAAGCTGGGGCGAAGGTCGCTGGCTTGTACATGCGATGCCACCCAACGCTCCAGCGTCGAAGCACTCTATTCAGCCGTGTCGAGGGAATTTGGCCACAGCGACATACTTATCAACTCGGCCGGGGTCATCCGGCGCGTGCCCACTCTGGATATTAGCGAGAAGGAGTGGAACGAGATCTTCGATACCAATTTGACCGGAACCCTGCGTGCCTGCCAGATCTTCGGACGGCAAATGATGGAACGAAAATATGGGCGGATCATCAACATTGCCTCAGCTACTGCCATGCGCGCCTTCTTCGAAGTTGCCGCCTATGCCGCTAGCAAGTCCGCCGTGGTGTCGCTGACGCAAAGCCTGGCGGTTGAATGGGCCCGCCATGGCGTTTGCGTAAACGCCATCGCGCCGGGGGTGTACCGAACCGACTTGAATAAAGCTCTTTTGGACGGTACCCCGCGAGGGCAGGAAATCCTGCTGCGCACTCCCATGCGGCGATTTGGAAGCTTGCCAGAACTGGTCGGAGCTGCGGTTTTCCTAGCCTCGGATGCGGCCGGCTTCGTAACCGGACAGGTACTAACCGTCGATGGTGGATTCGTGATGAGCGGGGTCAATCAGTAGCCGGAAGCCCGCCAACAACTTCAAGAATCCGTTTTTTCTTTTATGTCAGATATCACGCGCGGTCTGGTGGAAGGCGAGCTTGAAACTCTGCCTCGCGCTAACGCCGGCTATTTCCGCTGGATCATCTGTGTTGTCCTGCTGATCGGCACAACCAAAAACTACATGGACCGCCAGGTCATCGGGGTCCTGAAATCCACCTTGCAACACGATTTGGGTTGGGATGAAATCGCCTATGGCAACCTGGTGTTCGCCTTTCAGGCGGCATACGCCCTGGGAATGGTTCTGGTCGGACGACTGGTGGATCGTCTGGGCACCCGAATTGGTTATGCCTTCGCCATGGCGGGGTGGAGTTTGGCTTCGATGGCGCACGGCCTGCTCAGTTCATTCTTTGGCTTTATGAGTGCGCGCTTTGCCTTGGGCTTTGCCGAAGCCGGGGTATTCCCCGCCAGCCTTAAGGCAACCGCCGAATGGTTTCCCAAACGCGAGCGAGCGCTGGCTACAGGGATTTTTAACGCCGGCACCAACGTGGGGGCAGTGGTCACGCCGCTGGTGGCTCCCTGGATTACGGTGCATTGGGGTTGGCGTTGGGCTTTTCTGTTGATTGGCTCGATCGGCTTCCTCTGGCTTCTATTGTGGCTTTGGGTCTACCGGATTCCAGAGAAACACCCGCGCTGTTCGCCCGCCGAGTTGCGCTACATCCGCAGTGACCCGGTTGAAGCTTCGGGCACGATCAGTTGGCTCAAGCTTGCGGGATACCGGGAAACCTGGGCGTTCGCCTTGGGCAAATTTCTCATCGACCCAATCTGGTGGTTTTATTTGTTCTGGATTCCGGATTTTTTACAGCGCCGGCATGGATTGGCGCTGCTGCAGATTGGCCTGCCGATTGTTCTGATCTATCTGATGGCTGACGGGGGGAGCGTGGCCGGAGGATGGATATCTTCGCGCCTCATACGGCGCGGCAAAAGCATCAATTTCGGACGCAAGATGGCCATGCTGATCTGCGGCGCCTCGGTGGTTCCCATCGTCTTCGCGCCTAAGGTGGCTTCGACCTGGGGCGCGGTTCTGCTGATTGGTTTGGCGGCCGCCGCTCATCAGGGTTTTTCTTGCAATCTGCTTACCTTGCCCTCGGATGTATTTCCGGGAAAAGCAGTGGCTTCGGTGGTCGGCATCGGAGGCATGGCCGGTGCCATCGGAGGCATGTTGATCGCCAAGGTGGTAGCCCATTTCTTGCAGTGGACCGGCAGCTATGCCGTTCCCTTCGCCATTGCCGGCTTTGCCTATCTTGTGGCTTTGGCCGTCATCCATTTGCTCGCGCCTAGGCTGGGGAGC
>JAFAPG010000080.1 GCA_019247235.1 Acidobacteriota bacterium | reverse complement strand
GGTCAAGAAAATGGGCTTGATCGACCGGGATACGCACCACATCTACATTCGCACTTACCAAAAGCTCATTTACCTTGGTGGGACTGATGTTCCAAACGTAGTTGAGTGAGTTGGTCTGGTTCGGGCGGTCAAAAAATTTGGGGGTTTCATTGGTGCCCCCATCGACTGGCTGATATTCCCAAAAGCTGAAGTACACCCGCCGGAACCGCAATTGTTGCTTGTCCGTCAAATTGAAATCCAGGGCTAACGTATCCTTCCGCTCGTATTGCGGATGTTGCGCCGAAAAGAACCAGTTTTGGTTGCCATTGATAGGCGTGGTTAAATTGGGCGCGGGGTAAGCCTTCAGGATGGCGAGCCCATTCGTGCTTAGAGACGAGGCGGGGATAATATTCCCAGGAAAAGGCAAGCCGGTTTTTGGATCCACCAGCTGTACCGCCTTTTTGTAGTAGAAGTTGTTAGGATTGAGCAGCTCGCTAAAGTTTCCCTGGCGCATCAGCAAACTGGGGACGGTAGAAACCGCGGCCGTGTCCGTGAATACGTATCTCACCCATTCCTCTCCCCAATAGAAAAACACCTTATTTTTTGCGGTGTTGAAGTGATTGGGAATATACACCGGACCGCCGATGTTATAGCCAAACTGGTTGTAGTGAATTGGCGCGGTCACGCCTTGGGTGGCCGGCGTACTATTGCGCTGCCAGGTGTTGGCATTAAAGATTGTGTTCCGGACGTATTCATAACCGGCTCCGTGAAAAACTTGCGTGCCGCTCTTGGAGAGAATTCGAATCTGCCCGCCCGAAGATCGTCCATATTCTGCTGCATAGTCGGCGGTAAGAATCTGGATCTCCTGGGTAGAATCGACATCGGCTGCACCGAGACTGGTGCCGTTCGATCGGGTGCGAACCGCCGGAGCACCATCGTAGGTGATCAGACTTTCAGGCGTTCGCGCGCCATTGATGTTTGACGGACCTTGACTGAAATTAAATTGAAGTTGCGCCAGGGTTCCCCCCCGGGTTCCGGGAACCAGATTGGCCATAAAAATCGGATTTCGGCCATTCAACTCCAGGGCGTCAATCTGCTGCCGCGTGACCAGCGACTGTACGGACGCCGACTCGGTTTGTAAGGGAGTAGCCGTTGCCGCGACCTCGATCGTCTGTGTGACCGCACCGACGGTTAGCGTGGCGTCGACCACAAGATCTGAGCTGGGATTGAGTTTATTGTCCGTACTCTGATATCGCTCAAACCCCGGTGCCTCAGCAGTGATCGTGTACAGTCCAGGCGGCACATTGGTGATGGTGTAGTACCCGGAATCATTGCTGGTAGTTTCCCGACGCAGGCCGCTTTTATTTTCTACCGTGATTCTGGCATTTGCCACGATGGCGCCGGATGGATCTTTGATAAACCCTGATATTCTGCCCAAATCGGATTGCCCGAAGGCTGCCGTGAAGCTGAGCAACATGAAGAATACAGAACACGGGAGGGAGCGGAGGGAACGATTAAGCATATTTCTCACTCTGACCTTTCGGTGTGTTCGGGCGTGGTTTGCGAGGCCTTCTCTGGGAAGCGATCCTCCTGTGCCATCGCCACGCATGATGGGGACGGGATAGTCTTCAAGTCCACTAATTGAGCGAGCGCAAGTATGGGGCAAACAGAGCCGATTGAAAAGGGTAGACAAGAAACATTTATTGGACTAACGTAACAATTCGTGCGGCAGCGCGCTCCCAAAACCATCGCCCGGCAAAATGTTGCTACGCAGATTGTTTCCGCTCGACTGGAGCAATTTCTGCTCTGCACACGGGTGCGGAAGATCTATGTTGCTGAAAGCAGCGTGCCCCCTCCGGTACTTGCCTATGTGACCCACTTTCCCCGTCTATATGTGTTAATGGCGGGCAGCTGCGCTCTGGAGGTTGCGCAAAAAGGGAGCGTGCGCGTGATTCGTCCGGAGCGCGGGGAGGCGGTGTTCGTGCCGGAAAACGCTTGGGACAAGCCCGATTGGCTGAAAAATGTTCAGGTGCTCTCGTTGTTGTTTGGCAGCAAGCATATTGGTATTAGTCTGGTGGAACATAAAGGAGGGCCGGATGAACCTGTCAAAGCCACTAAAACTAACGTTCACGGCACCTATGACGGATTGACTCAGAGTATCCTTCATTCCCTGATGCTTTCGCTGGCCGAGTCATCTGAAAGTCCTCGGTCGCGTTTATTAACCGAGTCTCTGCTGCACTCGTGCTTAAGCCTGTTGAAGAGCCCGGCCAAAGCCCATCAACGCAAGGCGGCCCATACCTACGAGTCCGTCTGCCTTTATATTCAAGAGAACTTTCAAAATTCGCTGACCCGGGAGAGCGTGGCCAAGCATTTCGGTCTGGCTCCTAACCACGTATCGCGGCTATTTCATCAGCAGGGGCAAAGCAAATTTCATGATTACCTAAATGCGGTGAGAATGCGAAGGTCGAAATTCATGTTGCGCAACTACAAAATGAGCTTAAAGGAAGTCGCCGCGGCCTGCGGCTACAGTGACGTTGCCTACTTCTGCAGAATGTTCAAGAAAAACACCAATGGCACGCCGACCGAGTATAGAGCGGTGAAACCTTCGATCCTATCTGCGGGTAAACCGCCACTCGCCGGTTTAAGATGGGAACAGGATTGATATCCCGCGCGAGGGGTGCTGCCAGAGCAATACGCCTGGTGCTTTTTCTCCTTCACAAGTCAGCTTGTTTAGTGTTTCCCACGATAAGCCAGTAGGCGGGGATTCCCAGAACCAATACCAGAGCTCCCAGGCTAAAACCGGGAGCATAGGAGCCAGTTCGAGCAATCAAGGTTCCGATGGCGAGGGGCGCGATCACGCCGGCAAGGTTGCCGGCAAGGTTCTCGGCTCCCGTCCAAATGCCGACTCTTTCCGGCGGAGCACAGCTCTGCAATATGACCAGGAGATTGCCCGTCGCTAAACCAACAGAACAGGACGCCATCAGCAGTACCAGCGAAGTTCGAGTATCGGAGACCAGCATGGCGGGAATCAGTAACAGTCCGGTAAGGAAAGCAAGTGTCACAATCCCTTTTCGTGTGCGGGTTTCGTCCCAGCCCCTAGCAATGAGCCGGTCCGCCACCCACCCCCCAAGCGGTTCTGTTATGCCAAAGACAAAAAATGATAAGGATGCAAAGATGCCGGCGCGAATAAACGTCAAGTGGCGCACATTGAATAGGTAATCGAAAAGCCAGGTCACGAGTACGTACCAGTAGTAATCAAAGCAGAAGAATCCCAGGCATATTCCAAGCAGGTCGCGATTGACGAGCACGCTCCACAGATTTGGGGAAACGCCCTGAAATGCAGCTGCTGTTGTGCGGGAAACTCGGCGTCGGGGAAAGGTTACGAACCAAGGGATGAGCCAAATCAAGGCTCCCAGCCCTAATAAGAGGAAGGTGCGGCGCCAGCCGTAACGCAATAGCAACCGAGGCACCAAGATGGCTTCGAGAACCAATCCCGTTCGCGTCCCGAAATCAAACAGTCCGGCTGGCAAGCCGCGACCCGTCCGCGTAAACAGAAGACTCACGATCTTGCTGCCACCCGGGAGATAGATCGACTCCCCAATCCCCAACAGAACGCGAAAGCCCACCAACATGGCCAAAGAATTGGCCAGTCCCGTGAGCCCCTGCGCCAATGACCACAAGGAGAAAGCTCCCGCATATAGCCAATATAGGTTCCAGCGGTCCGCGCACCAGCCGATCGGGATTTGCATCAGGGAATAAGACCAGAAGAAGGAGGAAAGCAGTAGACCCTTGGTCGATGGGCCCAGATGCAGGTCCACAGATATCAATGGCAGGGCGAAAGAAATCGTGGCGCGGTCCACATAATTGAGTAAAGAAGCGGCA
>JAFAPG010000065.1 GCA_019247235.1 Acidobacteriota bacterium | reverse complement strand
CCAAGCGTTCGATCGAGGCGGGATCTCCGCGTTCGGCCAAGGCATCGAGCGATGCCACTCGCACCAATGGACTCTTGTCGACCAGCGCGGTCTGAATGAGGGCATCTTCGGCGATGCTGTCGTGATCCATCGCCAACCAGCCGGCGGCGGCGGCGCGCACCGGAGAGGTGCTACGCTTACGCAGTTCTCTCACCGCTTCATAACCCATTCCCCCATAGGGCACAAATCCCAGCCCTTGCTGAAATCCGAGCTGGGCAACCTGTTTCGGATCTTTGAACCGTCTGAGCTGTCCTTCGATCAGCCCATCACTGCTCTTTTTGTCCCCCATCAAAATGGCGTAGTAAATGGCGAAGGCCGAGGGGTCTTTTAGCAGGAACAAGGAATGCGCGGCCGCCAATACGACCGAGATCTCTCGGTCGGCCAAGGCGTGCTTCAGCTGCGGCACGGCCTGCTCGGCATGCAGTTGCCCGAGAGAAACCGCGGCCGCGACCCGGGCGTGCTCATTCCGGTCCTGCAACGCGCGCAGGGCGAAGTTGATTGCCCGCTGGTCGTCCGACATGAGAGAGAGAGCCTCGATGGCAGGCACCCGCCGCGAAACCCTTGCATCAACCAGGCCTGAATGTAAGACAGCCCAGGCTTTCTCTTCCGGGTCAGGGTCCTCATCGGCCCGGCTACTAAGGCCGCTGGTCGAAGCCAGACCGCATAGAAACAGGAGTACGCAGGCACGCAATGCGCTCGCCACGATTTTCCTCCGCTCGTCCGGATGAGGTGCTTTTGAAGTTCACGCCGCTCGTCAGGAGCTGGCGCGGGCACGCCCGGCTCGTCCGCGGCGGGACCGGGTGGGTGGGGACGCTTTCGAGCCAAATACGCGAGCGAAGATCCGGTCGACATGGCGCAGTTGCCACTCCAGGCTGAAGGCCCGTTTCAGAGCTTTGGCCTGGACTCGACCGGTAATATTCCCGTCACTCATGATTAGGTCGCGAAAGTTTCCGCCCTCTTTCCAAGCCCGCATGGCGTGGCCCTGTACTAGGCGATAGGCATCTTCCCGCGAGAGTCCTTGTTCGACCAGTTCAAGCAACAGCTGCCCACTAAAGACCAGTCCTCCGGTACTTTCCAGATTCTCTCTCATCCGCTCTGGATAGATGAACATTGTCTCCAAGAGGTTCGCTGTGCGCTCCAACATGTAATCGACCAGAGTGGTTGAATCCGGCAGAATGACTCTCTCGACCGAGGAATGGGAGATGTCGCGCTCGTGCCACAAGGCCACGTTCTCAAAGCCAGCCACGGTATTGGCGCGCACCACACGGGCCAGTCCCGAGATCTGCTCGCTGTTGACGGGATTGCGTTTGTGCGGCATGGCGGAAGACCCTTTTTGCTTTTCGCTAAAGAACTCCTCTGCCTCCCGCACCTCGGTACGTTGCAGGTGACGGATCTCGGTTGCGATCTTGTCCAGGGTGCAGGCCACTACTGCCAGAGTAGCCAGGTAATGAGCGTGGCGATCGCGTTGGATAACTTGTGAAGAAATGGCGGCCGGCACCAGGCCCAGCCGGGCACAGATCTTCTCCTCAAGCGCCGGGGTTAGGTGGGCAAAGGTGCCGACCGCGCCCGAGAACTTTCCTACGCGCATCTCCTCGGTAGCGTGCTCAAAGCGCACGAGATCGCGCTCCACTTCGGAATACCAGTTGGCCAGTTTGAGACCGAATGTAATCGGTTCGGCATGCACCCCGTGGGTCCGCCCCACCATGGGAACATCTTTGAATTCCCAGGCGCGCGACTCGAGCACCCCCGATAGGCGCACGAGACCGGAACGAATGAGCTGAGAGGCCTCCGCGATGAGCAACGACTGGGCTGTATCCACCACATCGTTCGAGGTCAGTCCATAGTGAAACCAGCGCGATTCCGCCCCTACGATTTCCGCTACCGCGGTGGTAAAGGCGATGACATCATGGCGCACTTCGGCTTCGATTTCTCGAATTCGATCGAGGGTGAAATCAGCTCGCTGGCGGATCGCCTTGGCCGCGGCTTTGGGCACAAGCCCCGCCTGGGCGAGAGTTTCGGTGGCCGCTAGCTCGACCTTTAGCCAAGTGCGAAAACGGTTTTCCTCGCTCCAGATCTGGCCCATCTCCCGCCGGGTGTAGCGTGTGATCACCGCCAAGCTCCTTCAACCGATGGTCGAAAGCAGGGATTCTAAACGGCGCAAGCGTGATCTGGCCAGTGACGGCTTCGCTGACGATCAAGGCGAGGCGCTCGCTCTCGGGGTTATGCCCGCAAGCTGTGCCGGCCCGGTGCGTGAGTTGAGTCAAGCCAACAATGTCGCTCACGATATAATCCCGCACAATGGCCGAACGCCATTTGAGCTCTGGGGACTACCGGTCGCTGGCGGAATTTCGACACCAGATCCGCCGCTTTCTACACTTCAGCGAGCGGGCCGCGCGCGGCGCCGGTCTTGAGCCCACCCAGCACCAACTACTTCTCGCGCTCAAGGGCCTGCCACCCCACGTGCGTCCTCGCATCGGCGAAATGGCCGAGCGCCTCCAGATTCAGCATCATAGCGCGGTGGAATTGGTGAATCGCCTAGAGGCGGGTGGCTTTGTTCGTCGGCAGCGCGGGCGGGAAGACCGACGCGAGGTTTTAGTTCAGCTGACGTCGCGGGGAGAAAAAATCCTGCGACAGCTCTCGCTCTGCCATCAGGACGAACTGCGGTCCCAAGGGCCCGCCTTGCTGAGCGCGCTCGAACGCTTGCTCAACCACGGCAAAGACAAAGACAAAGATCGTAAGAAAAACAAAAGATAAAAATCAAAAAGATAGTCAAAGGAGATTGTTAGCGCGGCGGGCCTGGACCGGGGTTGCCGCAAGAGAGGGCGTCAAAACTTCCTCTGTCTGGCTTGGGCAATGAGCGCTTTAAGAGCCTGCGAGGAGATTCCCAAGGTACCGCCGGAGAAGCCATCAATGTAGGCGGCATTGACGCCGATCACCTCGCCCCGGGAGTTAAATACCGGGCCGCCGCTGGCGCCATGAGCGGTCGGAGCGTCGTAGATCAACTTATCGCCCACGACATCGCCCAAATGTCCGCAGGTTGCTGAGGGGCGAATGAGCGACAACGCCGCAAGCTCGCTGGCTGTTCCTTGCTCGTCATGGCGAAAGACCAAACGCGCATAAACTGGGGTCGGTGCTTTGGCCATCATGCCAAGAACCCCCATGGGATAGCCCACCACGGCAACCAGCTCTCCTGGGTTGGGCTTTTCTGAGGCGAGCGGCAAGGGGCGGAGCAGGGAAGCGGCCCCATCGCTCATGCGCACGATGGCTAGGTCTCCCTCCGAGGACAAAGCCGCGGACGTGAGATTTACCGGGGCGGGAGAGCCGGGAAAGTAAGCCACCATTTTCTCCAGGCTGGCGCTCGCGCCCTTGCTGAGGAGCGCGTCCGATTCCGGATCCCCATACCAGGGCTCGGCCACGTGACGGTTGGTCGCGATCAATCCGTCAGCAACCACAAATCCCGTACCGGAGATTCGCGTGCGCGTGAGCGCGCGATGGTGGGGAAAGCCAATCTCATAAATTCCGAAGATGTAGCAGATTGAATCACGGTAACGGTTGAGCACGAACGACGGCATCGCCTGCTCCTGTTCGAGCTCCTCGACTTGGTGACGAAGGGCGCGGACTTCTGGTTCGAGCCCCTCGCTTTTGACCGGGAACCAACAGCGGGTGACGTCGAGAACAGCGATGACTAAAAACAAGATCAGCACAGCCTGCAGTAGGCGCTGCCAGGCGCTTGCGGCTGGTTCCTCTTCGGGTTGAAAGTCGACCGGCATACAGAAAAGGCACCGCGAGCAGGTTAGAAGGCAACCTCGGGGCCCTTGAGGACCCCACGCGGCTGGTTAGATCCTCCCGCCAATTGATCGCGCAAGCTACGGTACAGAAGCTGTAGTACCCAGGTGTGACTCTTTGGGAGGAGAAGCGCCGTGCAAGTACTGGTAAATCAGATGCTTGCCGCGCGGCTGTTATAATCAATGATCGTCCTCATGGCGAAGAAGCCTCCCATTCGTTCGACCACCGTGCTCTCGGTTCGCCGCAACGGCAACGTAGTCATGGCCGGTGACGGTCAAGTCACGTTAGGAGAAGGCGTCATCAAACATTCCGCCAGGAAGATTCGCCGGCTGTATCAAGACAAGATCCTGGCCGGGTTTGCCGGATCGACGGCCGACGCGTTCTCTTTGTTTAGCCGCTTTGAAGGAAAGCTGGAACAGTATCATGGAAATCTCGGGCGGGCTGCCGTCGAACTCGCCAAGGACTGGCGTACGGACAAGTTTCTGCGCCACCTGGAGGCCTTGCTCCTGGTCTCGGATCAGCAGCAGACCTTTCTGCTCAGCGGGCAAGGGGACGTGATCGAACCAGACGGCGGTATCGCAGCCATTGGTAGCGGGGGACCATACGCCCAAGCGGCCGCCCAGGCGCTTGCCGAACACACCGAGCTTTCCGCGCGCCACATCGCAGAAGAGGCGATGAAGATTGCCGGCAAGATGTGCATCTATACCAATGAACAATTAACGATCGAAGAACTTTGAACCGCCTGAGGCATCAGACTGAGGGTTCATCGGTTTCGAACCTGCAGCCAGAAATCCCTTTCAGGCGGCAAACGGACTTGAGGATGGCTATCTATTTACCTTCAACCGCTGACGAAGAACAGCTCGCGCTTGATGAGCTGACCCCGCGAGAGATTGTTTCTGAACTCGACAAGCATGTGGTCGGGCAAAAGGATGCTAAGCGCGCAGTGGCCATCGCGCTTAGAAACCGTATGCGCCGCCAGAAGCTTCCGCCTGATCTTGCCGAGGAGGTTATCCCCAAGAACATCATCATGATTGGTCCGACTGGGGTGGGGAAGACTGAGATTGCCCGCCGCCTGGCAAAGCTTGCCAACTCCCCGTTTCTCAAAGTCGAGGCCTCGAAATTTACCGAGGTTGGCTACGTGGGTCGCGACGTGGAGTCGATGATTCGCGACCTGGTCGAAATCGCCATTGACAACATTCGCGCCGAAAAACTCGAAGATGTCGCCGACAAGGCGGAACTCAACGCCGAAGAGCGCTTACTGGATATTCTGCTTCCCGCCCCCACTCCCCAGTCGCATCCCGAGCCGGGCTTCACACTCGAGGCCTCGACCGGCGACTCCTATCCCCGCACTCGCGAGAAATTGCGTCAGCAATTGCGTGAGGGCAAGCTGGATGACCGCATGGTCGAGATCGAGGTTCGCGAGAAGAGCTTCCCATCTTTTGAAATCATCTCCAGTCAGGGGGTCGAGGAGATGGATGTCAACATTAAAGACATGTTGCC
The DNA here is from genome assembly GCA_019247235.1 of Acidobacteriota bacterium. GTDB lineage: Bacteria > Acidobacteriota > Terriglobia > Terriglobales > Acidobacteriaceae > Gp1-AA145. Next base: position 3,360 of record JAFAPG010000065.1, on the reverse strand, counting down.
GAACATCTTCGGCCAGCGTACCAAGAAGCGGAAGATGAAGGTTAACGAGGCGTTTGAATACCTGATCCAGGAAGAAGAACACCGCTTGATCGACATGGACCAGGTCACACGCATGGCCATCGACCGGGTAGAGGATGCGGGCATCATTTTTCTCGATGAAATTGACAAAATTGCCGGACGCGAAGGGGGACATGGTCCGGATGTTTCCCGCGAAGGAGTGCAGCGCGATATTTTGCCGATCGTCGAGGGCACGACGGTGAATACCCGCTATGGAATGGTGCGCACGGATCATATCCTGTTCATCGCTGCCGGCGCCTTCCATGTCTCCAAGCCCAGCGATTTGATACCCGAGTTGCAAGGTCGTTTCCCGATCCGCGTAGAGCTGCAATCGCTCACCATGGACGATTTCATCCGTATTTTGACCGAACCGAAATCCTCGCTGGTAAAGCAGTACACCGCGCTGCTTGAGACCGAAGGGGTCAAGCTCGAGTTCAGTCGGGAAGCGCTTGAAGAGATCGCGCGCTTTGCCTTCCGTGTCAACGAGGGAACGGAGAATATCGGCGCCCGCCGCTTGCATACCATCATGGAACGAGTTCTCGATGAGATCAGCTTCTCGGCACCAGAAAAAAAGGGGGAGCAATTCACCGTGGACGCCGATTATGTGCGCGCTACCCTGGCAAATATCGTGAAAGACCAGGATCTCAGCCGCTATATCCTGTAGGAGAAAAACAAAGCCTGAAGCTTGGTCGAGCCTTGTCTTCCCTCGATCGGGCGCTTCCTCATGAACGTACCAGATCTAGATCTTAACGATGTTGAGGTCCGCGTTCTCGGCTCGTTGGTCGAGAAGGACATAACCACACCCGATTACTATCCCCTCTCCTTGAATGCCCTGGTAAATGCCTGCAACCAGAAGAACAATCGCGACCCGGTCATGTCGCTCGCCGAGCATCAGGTTCGCCAGGCGCTTAGCGCGCTTTCTAGTAAGCGCCTGGCGGGCCCAGCGGGCGGCGCCGACAGCAGGGTGGCTAAGTATGAGCACCGCCTGCAGGAGGCCTTCAATTTCGATCGTCGGGAGACAGCCCTGCTCTGCGTGCTACTGTTGCGCGGGCCGCAAACCCCCGGCGAGCTTCGCGGCCGCAGCGAACGAATGTACCGCTTTGAGACCTTGGAGGATGTGCAGTCGGTTCTCGAACGCTTGATCGATCGCCAGCCACCACTGGTGAGGGTGCTGGCGCGGCAACCGGGAACCAAGGAGTCGCGCTACCGTCATTTGTTTTCTCCCAGCCCGGCAGAGGATGCCGTGTTTCCCTCCCCGCCGCCGACCCAGAACTCCTCGAGCGCACGGCTCGAAGACCGGCTCTTGACCGTTGAGCAGGAGGTTTCTCGACTACGGCGAGAGATCGGTGAGCTCCGCGCCGAGCTGAGAGATTTCAAGCAGCAGTTCTAGGGAAATAAGCCTGCCGCCGATCGACTGCCCTCGGCCGTGGGACCCTAGTCATTGCCATGCGCCGCAACTACGGCCGAGGGCACAATGGCGGGTCGGACTCAACTTGGTCGTTCAGTGACTCCCCTGTCCGCGGGGCGGGCACCGAGGCTGGGGCGCAGGCGAATCAGCGCAAAATCAGCAGCTTACACAAAATCCAATCGATTCTAGTGATTTTCCCATTACTAAAGGCGCAATCAGGCAGCGTCTTTTCGGAACAAGCCATCCAGAGTCGGGTTAGGTACCATTGACCACGAATGCCTAGACTAAATAGCGACTGTAAGCTGGTTATCTGCTTTCTCACAGGCCTTTTGGTCGGGGCTCCGGCGACCCTACGAGCGCAGATTACCCTGCTGCTTGAAGAACCGTACAGCTATGACGGAACCTTTGCGGGGACGGGCCACGCTGCCGTCTATCTGACCCGAGTTTGCGCCGATTCGCCCACCCATCTGCGACGCTGCTCGCCGGCTGAGGCCGGGGCCGTTATCAGCCGCTACCACGGTATTGCCGGCCGCGACTGGTTGGCCGTGCCCCTCATGTCCTATTTGTATGCCGTGCCGAATGCCGAGGATATTCCGCTTTTTGTCGACCCAAAACTGGTCACACTCCTGCGCCAGCGCTACCTGGACAGTTTGCCGCTTCCTGCCGAAAAGGTAGCTGGCAGTGAAGGCCGCTACCAGCTTGCTGGCTCCGCCTACGACCGCACCTTGTATGGCTTCCGTATTGCCACCCGCGAAGACCAGGACGATGCGCTCATCCGGCTCCTGAACGCGACTCCCAATATCGGATCGTACGAGTTGCTCAAGCGCAACTGCGCCGATTTCGCCAAACAGATTGTGAACTTTTACTATCCCGGGGCGATTCACCGCTCAATCATTGCCGACCTGGGCGTGACAACTCCTAAGCAGGCGGCCAAGTCGCTGGTGCGTTCGAGCAAGCATCATCCAGAGATGCAGCTCACCGCGTTTATCATTCCCCAAGTTCCCGGACTCAAGCGCAGCAAGCCCGTACGCGGAGTGCTTGAGTCGTTGGTGTTGGCCAAGAAGTACGTCACTCCGGTTCTTTTGTTTCACCCCTTCGTCGTCGGAACCGTTGAGGCGGCTTATTGGACAGGATGGCACTTCAATCCGGCTAGCAACGCGCTCATTTTCGACGGTTATTCTTCGCAACTGGAGATGCCTCTCAGCGCGGAGGATCGACGCTCCTACGAAAACTTGGTTGCCATGATGAAGAAAGATGCCAGCGTGAACGAGTTTTCCAGTTGGCGCAAGTTGGAGAGTGCGGCCGAACCGCACCTGGATGATCAAGGTCGGCCCTTCCTCGAAGTTCCTTTTGCTGGAGGAAGAGTTCCGGTGGGCCTCTGCCAAGGCAATGCCTTACGCATGGCCGGCCCTCCGGAACTGGTTGAGCACTTGTTGCTTACCAGGCTCGAGTTCGAGCTCAGGCGTACCAAGCCCACGCGCACGTCCTCCGAACAAATACGGAACGATTGGAAGCTGCTCGGCCAGGCGCGCGGCCGAAGCCTTGCCGCGCTTGATTAATTGCCTACGTGCGCGAGTGTGACGAGCTTGTCCACCCATTCCTAGTTCTCAAGCTAGCTACCCCTGGCCTCCGTGGCAACTGGACCAGCCCGGCACGTATGACCTGAGAAACGGTACAATGCCGTCTCCATCGAACTCCAATCCAAGCAACGGCTGAAAACGGAGTAGAGGAATGCCTCCGACCATTGATTGGCCCGATAGCTCGAGAGGGCGTCGGCACTTCTTCTTCATCTTTGTTCTGGTTCTAGTTGTACTTCTGGGCAGCAGAACCGCCGTATCGTATTACGTTGACTCGCTTTGGTTTCGATCCCTGGGGTACGGTGCGGTATTCACGCG
>JAFAPG010000059.1 GCA_019247235.1 Acidobacteriota bacterium | reverse complement strand
AACTTTTTTCTGAGTACCTGGCGCGCCTAATGAAATACGTCGACTTCATGAAGAAGATCGTGCCTCTCCATGACGACCTTTTTGACTTCATTTACCAGGCGCTGCCCGGTTATGAGCGAGTGGGCGAGCGGCGCGTTCTGCTCGGTTGCGTGGGAGCATTCAACGACCCCTACGTTTGTGACTACCAATATCAGACCATGAGCCAGTGGGGGCGAGCGATGTTTGTGACCCCCGGCCTAATCGTTGACGGCAAACTGCTCACGAATGACCTGATTGAGATCAACCTAGGGATTCGCATCCTCCTGGGAAGCTCATTCTATGATGATTGGCAGGAATCGGAGACATTCGTTGAATCCGATCCGCTTGGCAATCCCATTGACAAGCGCCATCCCTGGAACCAAACTACAACTCCACGACCGCAGAAGCGCGATTTCTCGGGCAAATATACCTGGGTTGTGGCGCCTCGCTGGTTCGATCGGGAAAGCCAGAGTAATCTTGCGCTCGATACCGGCGGGGGGGCACTCGCGCGTTTATGGAGCACCGCCCTCTCTCGCCTGGTCAATCACGATTTCATTCAAACCACCGGGGGCAGCGTGCAGATCCTGCTGCCAAAGACAGGCCAGCTGGCGGAAGCGCAATTTGAATGGAAAATACCGCAGTGGAGCAACGCCATTGAACGTAATCGCGCTCGAACCTATTTTCAGGCCTATGCCGCGGCTTCGGCGCTTCACTTTCTTGATCGCGCAGTGAAGGAAGTATACGCGGGGAATACTCAAACCTGGGTTCCTTTCAATGTTCCTAACGAGGCGATCGGCTGTGGCTTCCACGAAGCGGTTCGCGGGATGTTATCTCACCATCTGGTCATTCGGGAGGGTAAAATCGCGAATTATCATCCCTATCCGCCAACCTGCTGGAACGCCAGCGGACGTGACAGCAACGGAATTCCTGGACCATATGAAGACGCGATTCAAAACACGCCGATCTTTGAAGAAAGCCGCCCCGAGAAGTTCAAAGGTATCGATATCATGCGAGTGGTGCGTAGCTTTGATCCCTGTTTGCCCTGCGGCGTACATATGTTCTTGGGGGACGGAAAAGTCATTGAAACCCAGCACTCTCCAATGTTTGGCGCTTTAACAGGCAGCTCAGTTTCCGGTCACGAAGGCGGTTGAATGCTCATGCCGCAAAAGATCGAGGCCTTGATCGCCGAGATTGAATCCCTAGGCGACCAAAGAGTCCGCCATGCCATGGCTGAGTTGCTCGAATCCCTTCTCAGCTTTCACGGCACTGCATTGCAGCACCTGCTCGAAGCTCTCCGCGGAGATCGATTAAGCACAAAAATCAGCGAGATCGCCGAGCAAGATGCGATGGTCAGCGCTCTTCTGCTCTTGCATGGTTTGCATCCTGTCGCTACCCATGTACGCGTCGCCCAAGCGCTACGTACCATCGAACCATATTTACGGTCTGCCGGTTACGAACTCGAGAAGATCAGCTCAGAGCAGCAGCCGTTGCGTGTTTGGCTGAAGCCAAGGGGCGGTGGAGGTGGCTCTCCCATCCCGCTCAAGCACTTAATCCTCGAGGCAATTTCCGGAGCGGCACCTGAGGTTGACGAAATCAGGATCGAAGGCTTAGAGGAGCCAACAAGGCGAAAGCCCAGTACTTTTATACCCCTTGCCAGCCTCAAAGGTGGATCTCAATAAAAGAACGCGGTTTTCGGAGCTGGAGTCAAAATGCCGTCGAGTTTTGAGTTGGCGGAGCGGGTAGCGCGAACCCTTCTCTACGAGGGCTATCATCTCTATCCTTATAGGCTTTCCACCCTCAAAAACGCCGAGCGCTGGATGTGGGGCACACTTTACCCCAAAGGTTACTGCGAATCGTATAACCGGCATGAGGCCTTCAGCCTGCATGCCGAGTGTATTGTGCGCGGTTGTGAGCTGACCAAAGTGTCGGTGAAATTGCGTTTCCTCCAGTGGGTTTTGCGTGCCGCAAAGGCAACCGGTGGGAATGAAGCCGGCCTTGACCGAGCGCAAGAACGCCAGACGAGCCTCGCGGATCACTTGCTGAAACCTCTAGTAGGTGCCCCGGCCTACGCGCGTTTCTATTTCCCCTCAGAGGACGGCGCCTGCCCGCATACCGAGGCTCAAGACTCACTCTCTGGGCAGATAAGCCTTTCGGCATGCCAATTGGAGCAGGGAGTCTATAAGGTCAGCGTTCACGTGGAGAATCTGACCGTGGCCGAGGATCCCCAATCGCTCTCAACTGAGCAGTTGCGGGCGCACTGCCTGGCTTCTGCGCACCTAATGCTTTCGCTCGCGCAGGGGGAATTCGTCTCCCTGCTCGATCCTCCTGAACCCCTGCGCGCAGTGGCTGCGGCTTGCCAGAACGTAGGCGTATTTCCTGTTCTCATTGGGAACAAAGACTGCAGGCATCTCATGTTAGCGGCGCCCATTGTTCTCTATGATTACCCCCAGGTGGCGCCTGAAAGCGCAGGAAGTTTCTTTGACAGCACAGAAATTGATGAGTTGCTAGTACTGAGACTCCTCACGCTCAGCGACCAGGAAAAAGCAGAGCTTCGGGACGGCGGTGCCGCAGAAATTCTCGACCGGGCGGAAAGCCTATCGGCCGAGGCTATGAGCAAACTGCATGGAAGGACCTCGTGGCAAGGCTGGGCAAGCGTCAGTTCTTCTCGACAACCACTCGAAGGCGAGCGGAAAGCCTTCGCCGATCGAGCCGAGCAGGTTCTTCAGCGGGGCGATCGCGTGCGATTGTGCCCGAACCGTACCGCCGACATTATGGACATCGCGCTCAAGGGCCAGATCGCGGTGATTGAATCCATCGCCATCGACTACGACGGCAGAATGCACGTGGCCGTGGTTCTTGAAGACGACCCGGGGCGAGAATTCGGCTGGCAACAACAACCCGGACACCGTTTCTTTTTTTCCCCCGAAGAATTGCAATTCCTAGCTCCCGCGGGCGAACCATCGTGAGTAGCGCGCCACAGCCTAGAAAGAAAACATTACTTGCATGTCGAGGCGTCGATTGGCCGAGGCCGAGGAAAATGGCCCCCCGGCGATTGAAATCGACTGTGCGAAATAAGGAGAGCTAAGATTTCCCACCGGCAGCCCGGGATTCAAGGTGTTGAATAAATTGCGCGCGGAGATGCTTAGCGTGACATTGTAGCGGCGGCCGGTGCTCCCACCGCCGAATATCCCTGCCATCGCTCCTCCTCCGCCCAGCCCGCGCGGACCGAGGCCTCCACCAGGTCCTCCTCCCCCTCCACGCCTGCCCATCCCCGGTCCTTCATTTCCCCCGCCCATGCCACCACCTCCGCGGGTCTCTCGTCCGAAGCCGATGGTCTTGCTCAGCCGAAGATTGAAGGTGGCGTTGGCGGGACCGGTAGCATAGTTCACGGGAACGATGCTGCTCAGAGGGGTGTTCGAGGCAATGTTGGTGCTGAAGGTTCCAAGTGGCGTACAGTACAGGCCGCCATTCAAGAGAACCTGGCCACAAGAGGTGGTGGAAACGAGGACGGGACGATCATTGAAAAGCGAGTCCCCGTTATTATCGAGGCCGGTGGTGATGTTATAGGGCTGCCCTGAGTTAATCACCAGGAAGGGATTTAGGCGAAAACCATGCGGCATTTCAATCGAGCCGGCGATAAAAGCGCGATGGCGGACGTCGAAGGCAGCGCGGCCATAGTCCGCCATGGGATCGTATTGATTGCTGAGAAAATTCGCGGAACTGGTCATGCCGCTCGAGAAGTATCCTCCTCCGCCTCCACCGCTACTTGCGTTGCTGTTGGCATAGTTCAGGGTGTAAAAGCCAAATAGAGACACCTTGCGTCCAAGTGCAACTCTGCCATTCGCAATTACTTGATTCTGGCGGAAGACGCCTTCGGAATCATACTCGTACAGGTTGCCGCCGGTCGGATCTGGACGCGGGCCACCGACAAATTGCGGAGCATTGATATTGCGAATGTAAAAGGCGTGTTCGCCGCGCGAGTTCAAATAGGTAACGGCAACCGTGGCCGCCTTGGTGATTTGGCGTTCAATACTGGCCGCGCTCTGAATGGTGTAGGGAGCCTTCAGAGCAGGGGAGATGCGATATACGGTAGCAGCCGCCGTCGACATAGCTTGCAGTTGAGAGAAGGAGGGGATGAAAGGGTAAAAATTGGGGTTGTTGATGACCACGCTTTGCTGGTTGAATCCATTTAAACGCTCCGCCTGCTCGACCAGGTTCCAACCAAAACGCTCGTAAAACATTCCCCAACCGGCACGCAACACCGTTTTAGGCGCCGATTTACCATCACTGCCTAGGCCCCAGGCCAGGCCCAACCGCGGAGCAAAGTCGCCATGGTCGTGAATATCGTTCTGCGACTCGAAACGTAATCCGTACGTGAAGGAAAGGTTCGGGCGAACGCGCCATTCGTCCTCGGCATAGATTCCCGCATCCAGCCAGTTCAAATTCACCACCGGATTGCCCGCCGACATAGAGAACTGAGTTGGACATGCAGCAGAATTGCCGGAAGAGCAGTTTCCAGCTCGCGCGCTTTGGTATGCCTGGAGCGCAGTCGCGGCCAGCTGCCCCCCGGAAAAAACATTGGAAAAAATAAAGGTTCCGTTGAAATTGGGGTTGGCTAGACTCGAAACCGTGAGCCCCCGCAGCCTGGTTCCGAACTTGATCAGGTGGCTCCCCCGCGTCAGCGAGGAGTAGTTTTGCAGTTCGTACGTATTTTCCCTGTTCCGCACTTCGCCTTCACTGTTCCCACCGCCGGTAAAGGCGCCCTGTACCTGAACCTGCGTGAGATTGCTGAACGGTAACTGATGGCTGATCTCGCGCTGAAATTGAAAGCGCGTCTCATTGACCAACCTGGGGCTTAGGATCTGTGTGTCACTCAGTTGCAACGAATGTTCGGTCTCATTCAGGTTGTAAGCCTGCTCGGGGAGGGAAAATTGGCTGAGGCCTGAGTTCTGATTCGTCTCATGAGTTAACTGGTAGCGAACAGTTAAAGTATTGCTGGGAGTGAGCTGAAAATCGAGGCGTGGGTTAAAGCTGGTGCGTGTTCTCGGATTCGGAACCGAGTCGGTAAATGTACCGCTACCTAAATCCGGGTCCGTAACGTGGATAGCCGCGAACTCGTTGATGTTGCGTCGTGAAGCATCGATGAAGATTGAGGCGCGCTTAGTCAACGGGCCACCCACATTGCCATCCAATATGTCGGTGTTGTAACTGGGCTTGGGTGTAAAGACGTACGGATTTCTTGAGTTCAGAACCGCGTTGCTGTCATCGAAAAAGAACTGGCCGTGCCACTTATCCGTACCCGGCTTGGTGAAGATTTCAGTTCGTCCGTAACCCAAGCGATCGTATTGCGCAGAGAACGGATTCTGGTTGACGCGAATCTCGCGTATCGAAGACTTGGGGGGAAGTTGTCCTCCGGTAAAACCATCGATGTAAATCTGCCCACCGTTTGGTCCTGCCGAAGGCCCCGCTAACGCCTGCAGTTCCGACTGCAGCTCATCGGGATCATCCGAGAGAGCCTCGAGATCTTTCCCCTTGAGAATCAACGAACTCGCATTCGAAGAGGAGCTGAGGTCTAATTGCGGCCTGCCCTCGTCTCCCTGCACATCGACCTTTTCTTCTTGCGTCTGAACTTGCAAGGTTAGGTTTAGGTTTTGCACCCGACCTGGCGCCAGCACCACGCCTTCGCTGCTGAAGGGGGCGAACCCTTTCGCATGCGCGCTGACAACGTACGCACCCGGAGCCACCGCCGCAAAACGAAACCCACCCTGAGCATCGGTCGTGGTTGTGCTTTGTTTCCCATCGTCACCTTGCAAGCTAACCGTGGCCTGGGGAATCACCGCTCCGGTCTGATCCGTGACTTTGCCGCTGAGTGTGGCGCTTGGAGTTTGCGCTAGTAACGCGCCACCCAGGAGGAACGTCGTAAGAAACTGTAAAGCTTTCATCGTAGCTGTGATCTCTTTTCTAGCTGACGCCCTGCTCATCAGGGCAATCATTGCGGTGCTGAGGCATCTTGGACGGCAGACGGTTCACCCAGGTTCCATGGAGAGAGAATGGTCGAAGCGCGCGTACCCGCCGGGGCGGCGCTCAAAATCGGTTCCACTCCGGCGAGCAGGGTAATTGCCGTCGGACTCGATTCGGCATTTCCTTGGGTTGCCACCAGCATTACCGCGTCACCCTTGTTCAGATCACCAAGCGAAACCGGTGGCATACGGCTCAGCATCTGTTGAAAATCAGGGGGACCTGCGCCGGCGCGTCCATTGGGCCCGGGACCAGCCTGCCCCTCGCGTCGATTGACATTGCCCGGGGGGACACCTGGCCCGCCCCCGCCCGACGACCCCGGCCGCAGAGTGCCGTTCCCGGGCGCCACCGGGCCCGCTTCGCCGCCTCCGGGCGCACCTCCTTTTAGACGCATGGCCAGAGCCATGGCCATCATCTGCGGCAACTTGCGTAACTGGGAATCGCCGCTGACCTTTACCGTAATCGGCTGTTTCACGGTCATGTCATTGACCGTAATCGTCTTATTGGCTGCGTCGGTGGAGACAACGGTTCCGGCGATATCGCGAAAACGGCCGGAAACAATTGCTGCGGCAGTAAATTCGTTTCCATCGGCGTTCTTAGTGCCGCGCGCACGCAACTGGTCGCCGGGCTTGATCTGGTCGAATGTGCCAGGTTTGGCATCATCGAACCTTACCGAATCGGCGGCGTAGCGAAGAAGAGCCGTGTCCTTTGCGACATGCACGACGATGGGCTTGCCCGAGGCTAGCAGTGCATTCGCCAGGGTAAGAGTTTCTGTTCCGGGGTTGACCTCTTTGACGATGCCACCGATGCCGCGGCGCCATTCCTCGCGTTCTTGCTGGCGTCGTTCGGCAACATCCCCCTGCGTCATGACAATAGCGACCGAGGCAGCCAAAGAGTTCCCTTCGGTCACTTGTCCCCGTGTCGCAACTCGGTCACCGATCTGAATGTCGGATATCTGAATCGGCGTAGCGGTCTTAAGATCGGATTGACCTGGTTTTGCCCGCACGATGCGGGCCGAATCGCTGAAGGTTACCGCCATTTCACCACCCGAGTCGACCACTAACACTAGAGAATTTCCCCGGATAGATTTGACCGTACCCACCGCTTTCGTGAGCGTAGTTTGAGCATTGGCCGACGCCACAAAACAGATGACCATCAAAACGTGGGAGCCGATCTCGTACCGCCGTCGGTTAATGAATTGGGTCCTAAACTGCATACATGTTTCGCGCTACGATCAATTCAATCATGCACTTTTAAGGTGAGGACGTAAAGAATTGTCAAACCCTGGTAAAAC
>JAFAPG010000036.1 GCA_019247235.1 Acidobacteriota bacterium | reverse complement strand
GAGTTATCCATTTCGACATCAAACGCCTCGACACGGCCGGTAAGATAGTTGAACATCATGACCGCGGGGATGGCCACTAGCAGCCCAAAAGCCGTGGTCACGAGCGCTTCCGCGATACCACCTGCCACGGCTGCAAGTCCTGTGGCCTTTTCCGCGGAAATACCTTGAAAGGCGTGCAGAATACCCATCACCGTGCCGAACAGACCAATGAAGGGCGCGGTGGAGCCAATGGTGGCAAGGCCGCCGAGACCGCGTTTCAATTCGGCATGCACGATGGCTTCGGTCCGTTCGAGAGCCCGCTTCGAGGCTTCGATGGTCTCGCCGGGAATGTCGCTCGACTCCTGATGGGCACGGAATTCCATTAACCCAGCGGTGACCACTTTGGCCAGGTGGCTGCGCTTGTTGCGCTCGGCAACTTTAATCGCCTCGTCGATCTTGCCATCGCGCAGCGCTCCGGCCACAGCAGGGGCAAAAGTCCGCGACTGTTTACGCGCGGCGCTGAATGCCATCCAGCGGTCAATCATGACTCCGAATGACCACCCGGACATGATAAACAGAATGATAACGACTGCTTTGGCGACCCAATTCATCGCCTTCCACATAGAAATTGGGTCCCATTGCGGGGCTCCGGTTTCTTGCAGGAGCCAGGTAGCGGTCATCGAAACATGTGATACCAATTGAGTTGCTGCATGAGCTGCAATCATGAGTTGCTATTCCTCCTGAAACCATTTGTTGAGCAATCGAAAAATCGAAAATTTCCGGAAACCCTCACCACCAGAGCCACTAGGCGCCCGACAGTGTGAAATTCACCGTAATCTGCGTGTCCACCTCGACCGGCTCACCATTTAAAATGTATGGCCGGTAACGCCACTGTTTTACCGCGTCAAGCGCCGCTTGGTTCAGCAAAGGAGATGCGGTCGAGAGCACGTGCAAACCTTGAATGGTGCCATCCTTTCCGATGATGGCGGCTAAAACCACCGGCCCTTGGACACGGGCAATCTTTGCCATCTGGGGATATACGGGCTGAACTCGGTGAATGACCATACCCTGGGTAACGCCCTGGGAGACCCGAACCCGCTGCACCGCTACTTTCGGCACAGCAGCCGGCGTACTGCTAATAATTCCGCCAATCACGCCACCCATCTGCCCACCGGGAACGCCTCCCGGCACGCCGCCAACCACTCCAACCGATGGGGGTGGGGCCTCTTCTTCCTTAATGATCTCCACTTTCTTTGGAATCTTGGTGGGTGTCCGGAGCTGGTTATTCACAATATCGGTTTCCACCTGCTTAACCACCTTGACGGCGGCGGGAGGAGGCGGGGGTGGAGGTGGGGGCGGAGGCGCCACTAAGAAGGTCATGAGCTGCGTCCTAGGCAGAGCCTCGGTAAACAGCAGCGGGATAAGAACCATGATGCCGACAACCACCGCCTGCATGGCAAAAGAGACGGCAGCTGTCGCCGGTCGGCTGGTTTTGAGCTTTCCTCCCGATTCGATGAGGCTATCTTCAAACATAAGTTTTCTCCCTGCACAAACCAACGATGCTTTAGACACCGAACCACTTCAGTTGGCTCCCGAATCCTTCGCGCGGGAACCTACAGTGCTCAGCGGGCCAAAACCACTCGTACAGCTACACAGAGCGCACTAGCTTTGAAACCTATGCTTTGGCCTTTGCCTTCTCCCTGCGGGCGGCGGTACCAGCTGACACCACGGCCGGCGCTTGTCGGCGTCCCGAGCGCCAGTCCTGATAGGCCACCAGGATGGGAGCCGCAATGGCGATCGACGAATACGTGCCGATTAAGATGCCAATTACCAGGGCAAAGGAAAACCCGTGCAGCACTTCGCCCCCGAAAAGGAACAAAGCAAGCACCGTCAGGAATGTTAAACCCGCCGTCAAGATGGTTCGGCTTAGGGTCTGATTGATACTGCGATTCACGATGTCGGCCAGCCTCTCACGCCGCATCAATTTCAGGTTCTCTCGGATCCGGTCAAAGACCACGATGGTATCGTTATTGGAATAGCCGATTAGAGTGAGAATGGCCGCTATCACGGTGAGGGAAATAGGCTTATTGGTCAATGAGAAGGCGCCAACGGTGATCAGGGTATCGTGAAAAACAGTGATAACGGCGGCCACTCCGTAGATCCATTCGAAGCGAAAAGCCAGGTACACCAACATGCCGGCAAGTGAGTAAAGCGTGGCCAGCGCCGCTTGCTTCTTCAGCTGTGATCCCACCTGCGGTCCTACAATTTCTACCTGATAGACACCGAAATCGGAGAGATAGAAGCCATCCTCGATTGCCGCGACGACCGCAGGATCGGCCACTCCTCTGAGCTCATCGAAGCTGGCGAGCACGCCTCCTTTGCTCTTGTCCCGATAATCCGCGATCGCCTGGGCAATGGCCGTATAACGTGCGCGCGCGTCCGTCCCCAAATGGAGAGGGTCCTTTTGAAGTAAGTAGGAAGCAAGGGCAAGCGAGCTGGAGTTATTGAGGTCCTGTTTTCCCGCCGGAGCGCTGGTCTGGAGCGCATTGGTGATCTGGGTCTTACCCCGATCAAGCTCCTGTTCGCTGGTCTCTCTAAGGGAGAGATCAATCAGCAGGTCATTTGAATTGAGCAAGGGCTGAATGCGGAAATTGTGCAAACCGATCCGGTCCAGCTGGCTACGCACTTGGTTGACGTTCGGTGGGTGGGTGTAGCGAACATAAACCAGGGTACCGCCACGGAAATCGATGCCCTGCGGTATGCCGTGCCAAAACAGCATTGAGAGCACGCCAGCAATGCTGAAAAGCAGAGAAAAGGCAATGAAATACCACTTTTTGCCCAGGAAATCTATCTTTGGCTCATGAAAAAATTCCACGCTACTTAACCTCGATCAGAAACAAATGGCCATTTAAATACTCAAGGCTTCGCCCACTCGCTTGCGGCTCAGCACCCAGTCGAAGATCACCCGCGAGACAAAGACCGCGGTAAACAGGTTGGCGAACAAACCAAAACTCAAGGTCACGGCAAAACCCTTTACCGGTCCGGTGCCGAATAGGAAAAGAATGATGGCGGAAACGATGGTGGTGACGTGGGTATCGATGATGGTGGTTAAGGCGTGACGGAACCCTTGCTCAACCGCCGAAGGCGGGGTTTTCCCGTTCCGCAGCTCTTCTCGGATGCGCTCAAAGATCAGCACATTCGAGTCAACTCCCATGCCTACGGTCAGAATGACGCCGGCAATTCCCGGCAAGGTTAATGTGGCCCCGGTGTATCCTAAAAAGCCGAGCAAAATGATGAGGTTCAAAAGTAGGGCGACGTCGGCGTTGACTCCCGCCCAGCGATAATAGATAAGCATGAAAATCAACACCGCGACCATGCCCACCACCGCCGCCCGCACTCCGGCGCGGATCGAGTCGCTTCCGAGCGATGGGCCCACGGTTCGTTCCTCGAGATAGCTGATTCCGGCCGGCAGCGCCCCAGAACGCAGAATCAGCGCCAAATCCTTGGCCTGTTCCTCGCTCATGCGTCCGCCACTGATTTCCCCACGATCGCGAATCGGCTCGCGGATGCTGGCCACTTCCTGCACTCGGTTGTCGAGCACGACCGCCAAACTATCGCTCACATGCTGAGAGGTAAAACTATAAAAGCGCTGTCCACCCTCATTGCTGAGAGTGAAACTGACACTGGGTTGACCGTTCTGATCGCGGCTTGGCTGGGCGTCGCGTAGGTCCTTGCCTCGCACCGCCGAGGCTCGCGAAACCAAATACCACTGCTGACCTTCGTCACTGCCGGGAGCGGCATGGCCAGGAAGGAGCATGGCATCGGCAGGCAGTACGCCACTGTGTTCCTGAAGCGCTGACTCCTGACTTGAGTATGGCCCACCAAGCTCTTGTTTGATTTCAAGCAAGGCGGTCGATTGCATGACATTTTTGACTCGGGCGGGGTCGTCCACCCCGGGCAGCTGCACCAGAATCTGGTACTGGCCAAGGCCATGCTCTTCAACAATCGGTTCGCTCACGCCCAACTCATTGATTCGGTTCTCGATGGTTTGCTTCGCTTGCTGAACCGCACGTTCTTTGGTGTCGGCCAGTATCGTCGGCTTCATCGTCACCGTCCAGCTGTTATTCGCCCCCGAGTTTGACTCGTAGTCGGGAAGTTTGTCTTGGACAAGACTCCTCAGGTCAGAGCTCGATTCGGGCGGCACTCCTTTAATGACGATCTGCTCGGGGTGAGTGGCGGGATCAGGCTTTGAGATCTCCGTGTAGTTGATCTTCGAGGAACGCATTCCCGATTTGAGGATTTCAATGGCATTATCAGTGTCGACATTGACCGCGTCATTGACATGCACCTGAAGAATCAGGTGAGTGCCGCCTTTTAAATCGAGACCCAAGCTGATGCGCTTTTCTAGCGCCGATAACAGCTCACTCCTCGACACCCCACCCGGTATGCCGAAGATCCCGTAGACAAAGATGAGCAACGTAGCCAAGATGACGATCAACTTCCAAGCAAAACCTCGACTCATACGATCAACTACTCCAGAATTTTTATTTCGCCGGCTCCCCGGCGGTGGTGACGGAAACAATCGAGGAACGCGTAACCTCAACCCTTAGGTTATCCGGAGGCACGCGCAAATGCAGGGAA
>JAFAPG010000033.1 GCA_019247235.1 Acidobacteriota bacterium | reverse complement strand
TGCAGGAGAAGACGCTGCGGCGGGCCATCGCATGCCTGGTGGTCAGAGCCGCTGGAGTCAAGGTAAGGATCTGTCTTGGGAACCGTTGCGACCGGAGCTTGTCGTAGAAGTCGCCTACGAACACATGCAAGGCAATCGATTCCGGCACATGGCTCATTTTCGTCGGTGGAGAACTGATAAGAAGCCGAGCGACTGTACCTATGCACAACTCGAGGTAGTTCCGCCGCAGGAATTGGCTGCGATTTTCGCCGGCGGCAGATAAGGGTCACAGCTTCTCCGGCGAGCTACGTTTCCTGTGCCACATCCGCCATTCGCGCGTGGGGTCGTCATCGGGATCCGGCGTTTCCTGCCGCGGGCGAATCTCCTCGGGTACATGGCGTAGGTTCACGCGAATTCGGGTCCAGGTAGAGGATCGGCCGCGCATAGAATCGATCATGATGTCGTCGACGGCAAGGTGACTGGCGGCTTCCGCATGTTTGGCCCTCCATCGTTCGAGACCAGCGAGTGCGGCCTGGCGATCCGGCGAGTTCGCAGCCACAATTAGCGGCATCCTAACCCGTGGCCGCTTTGCCGCGGACTTAGCTCGTGAAGGTGCCACTCTTGGCGCCTCGCCATCCATGCGACGGAAATGCGGGGGCCAGGGAGCGTCGGCCAGACCCTCAGCCTCATCTTTTGCCGCCAACTCGAGTAATGACTCGATCGACCCTGGCGATGCGTTGATATCGGCATGTGGATCTCCGAGTTCCTGAAAGCGCTTGGGGGCGGTAAACAGAGTGAAGTCGGATGGCTCACAATCGGGGACCTCATCCCAGTGAAGAGGCATGGAGATTCTGACATCGGGCAGCGGGCGTACCGAGTAAGCGGAGCATGTAGTGCGGTCTTTTGCATTCTGGTTGTAATCGAGAAAGACTCCGTGACGCTCCTCTTTCCACCATTTCGAGCTTGCCAGGGCGGGCACCCGCCGTTCGACGGCCCGCGAAAGAGCGACAGCAGCTCGCCGTACTTCAGCAAATGTCCACCTGGGTTCGATACGCACATTCACATGCATCCCGCGCGAGCCGCTGGTCTTTGGCCAGCCTCGCAGGCCGAGCTCTTCAAGCAGCGCCTTCACCTCCAGCGCCACCAAGCGGACATCGGACCACGCGACTCCGGGGCCGGGGTCAAGGTCGACTCGAAGTTCATCCGGATGGTCGAGATCGGCCGTACGTACGGGGTGGGGATGCAGCTCGATACAACCGAGATTCACCACCCATGCAAGCCCGGCGGCATCATCGACCACCACTTCTTCGGCGGTGCGGCCAGAGGGAAACGAGAGTACTACAGTGCGCACCCAATTGGGGCGCTCTCGGGGCGCGCGTTTCTGATAAAACGCCTCTCCCTCTGCGCCATTGACAAAACGCTTGAGGACGATGGGGCGGTCTTTGATTCCCGTCAAGGCGCCGGGCGCAAGCGATAGATAGTAACGAACAAGTTCTAGCTTTGAGACTTTTACCGTCTGCGAAAAATACAGCTTGCTCGGATGGGTCACGCGGACTTCCCGTCCCTCAATCGATAGCAATACCGGGGCTTCGTCTTTCTTCACCAAACCAGGCTACACGATCCGTCGAGCAATCGTTCGAATGGGCGGCCAAAATGAGTTGCAGCACGATCGGTCGACGAGTTCGGGATCCGCTCCGGCGATGTAGCCTTTCCCAACTAACCGTTGATTTCGTTTAGATACTGCTGCGATTGGCTGCCAGGTGTAGAATTCCCTGGACCAACGAGGTGATCTCATGCCTGCAGACGTTAAGAAGATCTCGCGCCGGATATTCGAAGAAGTCTGGAACAACAAAAACATAGACCTAGTAAACGAACTGATGGTCGACGACTATATGCACCACGACCCGCAGTCACCGGTTGCCGATGGCATAGACAGCTATAAGCAAATGGTTCTCTATTATCTGAAGGCGTTTCCTGATCTTCGCTTTACCTTGGGGGACGAACTTTCCGAGGGCGAGCTGGTGGTAACGCGCTGGACGGCAACAGGCACTCACGAGGGAGACCTGGCCGGACTACCGCGTAGTGGTAAACAGTTTTCCGTTACCGGGATGACCATGGCGCGAATTACGAATGGAAGGGTCGTCGAAAGCTGGAGCAACTGGGACACGCTCGGCATGATGCAGCAATTGGGAGGTTCGTTAGACGCAACCGGCCGCGCAGCATAGAATCGCGTCAAGGATCTTAGCGAGCTTTAAAAACCGCTGATCACGAGCCTACGTGAAATTCGGAACCAATGAAATCGTTGCCCTGGTGGTCGCCACGAGCTTCGCCGCCGGGCTGAATGTGTACGCGACAATTGCAACCCTGGGTTTGCTGGCGCACGCCAGAGTGTTCTCCTTGCCTGAATCTTTGCAATTGCTCGACAACTGGTGGATTATCGGGACCAGCCTTGTTCTTTTCGGGATCGAGTTCTTCGCAGACAAAATTCCCGCCTTCGATCTGATCTGGAACGCGTTACATACCTTCGTGCGCATACCCATTGCAGCTCTCATGGCCTATGCCGCGACCTCGCAGCTGTCTCCGGCCGAGCAACTGGTTGCCACGCTTGGCGGCGGAGCGATTGCATTTGCCTCTCACGGAGGTAAAACCGCGATTCGAACTCTGGTTACACCCTCTCCCGAACCTTTTTCGAACATTACCTTGAGTTTTGCCGAAGACGCTT
>JAFAPG010000009.1 GCA_019247235.1 Acidobacteriota bacterium | reverse complement strand
GAATCCAGATCTTCCCTCCGCGCTTTATGAAGCGAGTCATGGCCACGCGGCTGGCTTCGATCTGGCGGTCGGTGATCCAGCCGGGCTCAAGCACCTTCAGCCCGTAATCTCCGAAAGACAGCTCGCTACCGCGCCAGGCCTTACCCGCCATACGCCCGCGCTGCTGCTTGCGGTACTTAACTTTCTTCGGCATTAACATAATCAGCTCTCATCGAGCGGCGGCTTCCGCCACCCAACCCGATCCGCCATTAAAAGGCTCCCGTCGTTAGCGTCTGCGGCTCTCGCTTCTTGGTGGGCAGTATCTCGCCACGATAGATCCAGCACTTTACCCCGATTACACCGTAGGTGGTCCGCGCTTCACTGAACCCATACTCGATATCGGCGCGCAGGGTATGCAGCGGAAGACGGCCTTGCAAGTACCATTCCGAGCGCGCGATTTCATTTCCATTCAGCCGTCCGCTGACCCGGACCTTGATTCCCTTGCAACCAAAACGCAGGGCGGAATCTACCGCCTTGCGCATGGCACGGCGAAAACCAACCCGCTTCTCCAGTTGTAAGGCAATCGACTCCGAGACCAGTTGAGCGTCGAGCTCGGGCTTATGCACTTCCTGGATATCGATGTACACGTCCCGATTGGTGCGCTTCTGCAGCTCTTGCTTCAGCTTGTCGATCTCCGCCCCTTTGCGTCCAATGATGATGCCCGGACGGGCGGTCTTAATAATGACCCGCAGCTTATTGCCGGGGCGTTCAATTTCAATCGTGCTCACGCCCGCCGACTTGAGCTTGTCCTTGAGCTCGTTTTTAAGCTTGACGTCTTCAAGCAGCAGCTTGTCGTAATCGCGCTCCACAAACCAGCGTGACTTCCAAGGCTTGGTGTAGCCCAAGCGGAATCCGTACGGATGCACTTTTTGTCCCATAAAACTCCTTCGCTCCCCTATGCCTTGCTCGCGGTCTTTTTTCGCGTCGATTTCTTAGCCGCTTTCTTCGCCTTCGGGGCGGTCTTGCTTGGTTCAGTGTCGGTCGAAGCGCCCAGCGCTTGAATGCCATTCTTGCCACGTTCCGCCAGCAAGATTTCGATATGAGCAATGCGCCGCACGTAACGATAAGCCCGGCCCATGGGGGCCGGACGAATACGCTTCATTCGCGGACCGTCATTCGCCACTGCTTGCTTGACGTAGAGATTGTCAAGATCAACGTCAATATTTTTTTCTGTGCTGAGATAGTTGGCGTTCTCAACCGCCGAACGCAGCAGCTTCTCGATGCGCGCGGCCACACGCTTTTTGGTAAAGGCCAACGTGTTCAGCGCTTCCTCGACGCGCTGCCCTCGGATCAGATTGAGCACCAAGCGCGCCTTTTGCGGCGAAACGCGAACAAAACGGGTTTGCGCTCTAAATTCCATGGTCGAATTTGTCCCTCAGCTATTCTGAAGCAAGCGGTCGCCTCAAGCCTTAGGCGCCGGGCTCGCCGGCGCAGCTGCTGGCGTAGCCGGAGCCGGTGCCCCCGGCACCCCCGCCGGACGCGCCGCCGCTTCGGTGGCCGCCTTCATCGAGTGCCCTTTGAACTGGCGGGTAAAGCTAAACTCACCCAGTTTGTGGCCCACCATGTTTTCGGTGATATATACGGGAATAAATTTTTTTCCATTGTGTACGGCGATGGTATGTCCCACCATTTCCGGAAGCACCGTCGAACGGCGCGACCAGGTGCGCAGCACCTTCTTCTCGTTGCGCGAATTCATGGCCTCGATACGGGTCACCAGATACCCGTCTACAAATGGACCCTTCTTGGTTGAACGTGCCATAAGAGCTCCGAAACTACTTGCCTCTCCTGCTTACGATGAACTTGTCGGTACGCTTGTTATTGCGTGTCTTATATCCGCGCGTCGGCTGGCCCCACGGAGTTACCGGATGGCGACCGCCGGAGGTCTTGCCTTCGCCCCCACCGTGAGGATGATCGACCGGGTTCATGGACACTCCGCGGTTGTGCGGCCGCTTACCCAGCCAGCGCGAACGACCCGCCTTGCCAATGGTAATGTTCTCGTGATCAATGTTTCCCACCTGCCCGATGGTGGCCATACAATCCTGCGAGACCTTGCGAGTTTCACCCGAAGGCAGCTTCACCAGCGCATAGTCGCCCTCTTTGGCCACCAGTTGCGCCGCGCCCCCGGCCGAGCGCACCATCTGCGCTCCCTTCCCCGGACGCAGCTCCAGGTTGTGGATGGTGGTGCCGGGAGGAATATTGCGCAAAGGCAGCGCATTGCCGACCAAAATGTCGGCCTCTGGGCCACTCACAATCTTTTGTCCCACTCGCAGGCCGTCGGGCTGCAGAATGTAACGCTTCTCGCCATCGGCGTATGCCACCAGAGCAATGCGGGCGGAGCGGTTGGGGTCATATTCAATCGACACCACGCTCGCCGGAATTCCCGTCTTATCGCGCTTGAAATCCACCAGCCGCAGCTTGCGCTTGTGGCCGCCGCCGCGGAACCAGACGGTCACGTCGCCCGAGTTGCGGCGGCCCCCGGAGCGGTGCTTGGGCTCGACCAGAGGTTTATGCGGACGATCGCTGGTTAGGTCATCGCTGGCCAGAGTCGTGCGGTAACGCAAGGTCTGGGTTGTTGGTCGATAGGTCTTAATTGCCATAATTCAGCTCTTCATCTCCGGTTTCAGGTACCGGCTTTCCTCTTCTCTAGCCAAGAAGGCGGCGTTATAAGTTCTGCGCGTACTCCGGCATCTTTTCGCCGCTTTTCAACCGGACATAGGCCTTCTTCCAATCTCTCCGGTAACCGGCAAACTTCCCCCGCCGGCGCTCCTTGCCGGGATAATTGGCGGTGCGCACCGAGCTTACCTTCACTTTGAAGATGGCTTGCACAGCTTCCTTGATCTCAGTCTTGGTGGCTCGGGGCGCCACTTGGAAGACCAAGGTATTTTGGTTTTCCTTAATTCCCAATCCTTTTTCGGTAATCACCGGGCGATGAATAATCTGGTAGGCGGATTTCATCACGCCACCTCCGCCGCTTTCTTGCTCCGGGCGCGAGCAACCTTCTTCACCGCTTTCGATTTCTCTCCTGTCCCCTTTTCGCGCTCGCGTCGTGAAGCCGATTGCTTCAGCAAAGCTTCCAGTCTTTCAATCGCTGGCTGAGTAAAGATCACATGCTCGTAGCGCAGCAGGTGATAAGGATGAACCTCGCCGGTCGTAAGCAGCTCAACCGCCTCTAGGTTGCGGGATGCTAGAACCAGGTTTCGATTCCCGTGATTGGGAACTTCCAGCAACAGCGCGCCACGATTGACCTTGAGGGCATCGAGCGCTTGGCGGAAGGCTTGGGTCTTGGGCTCTTTCACGTCAAAGGCATTGACTACAATGAGCTTGCCATCTGAGAGCTTCGCCGCCAAAGCCGAGCGTAGTGCTCCGAGCAGCTTCTTGCGAGGGAAATGGTAATCGTAAGAACGCGGTTGGGGCCCGTGCACGGTTCCTCCGTGGCGCCACAAGGGGGAGCGGATCGATCCAATGCGCGCCCGGCCAGTTCCTTTTTGCCTCCATAACTTCTTCCCGGATCCGGAGACACGCCAACGGTTTTTGGTGGCATGGGTTCCCGCCCGCTGTCCGGCGCGGTAATGCTTCACCGCCTCCCACAGCAAGTCTTCATTGATGGCGCCAAAGACCTCATCGGCCAGTTCGGCCGTGCCCACTTTGTTGCCGCTCAAATCGTGAATATCAATCGTCGCCATAGTACCGATCGCGGCGGCGCGCACTAGCGCCCGCGCACGCCTTATCCCTTCTTCGCCGCTCGCTTGGCCGCCTTCAGCGGATCGATCGTGGCCGCCCCGGCAAATCCGCGGCGCTCGCGCGGCGGCTTCTTCGATTTGGTAATCACCAGGTAGGCGCCGTTCGGTCCGGGCACGCTGCCTTCAACCACCAAAAGATTGTCCTCTTTGTCCACACCCAATACTCGCAAATTGCGCACTGTCACTCGCGCGTTGCCCATATGTCCGGACATTCGCATTCCTTTAAATACGCGCGAGGGAAACGCCGACGAGCCGATCGAGCCGGTGATCTGAAACATGGAACCGTGGGACTTGGGCCCGCCACCAAAGTGATGTCGCTTGACCACTCCCTGGAATCCCCGGCCCTTGCTGACCCCGACGATGTCGACAAATTTTTCGTCCTCAAAGATATCCACCAGCACCCGGTCACCGGCCTTCACTGCGCGATCACTCTGGCTATCAACTTCTACCGGCACCTCGCGCATAAACCTCACCGGAGGAAGATTGTGCTTCGAGAGGTGTCCCCGTAGGGGACGGGTCAGGCGCGACTCCTTGACAAATTCGACCAGACCGATCTGGGCGGCATCGTATCCATCTTTGCTTTGGGACTTGTGCTGGGTAATCACGCATGGTCCAGCCTGCAAGACGGTCGCCGGATGCACGTCCCCCTTGGCGTCAAACAGCTGGGTCATGCCTACTTTTTTGCCCAAAATTCCTGCTATCTTTGCCATTTAAGTCTCCGTCCCGGCGCGGCTCTCAGTCGAGGGCCCGCGAACCCCGGGGGCTTGGCCCATGTTCTTTACCTGACTCTGCGCT
>JAFAPG010000660.1 GCA_019247235.1 Acidobacteriota bacterium | reverse complement strand
GTCGCCAAAGAGAAAAAGCAGGTCAATGTCGGAGCTGTAGTTAAGTTCGTTGCCGCCCAGTTTTCCCAGCGAAAATACCGCGAATGGCGTGTTTACCGACCGGCCGGCGGAGTCCAGGTGCTGTGGCAGCCCGAAGCGCCGCTCCATTTCGCTCTCCGCCTCGCGCAGCGCATCTTCGATCAACACATCGCTTAGGGCGGAAATCTCCGCCGTGGTCTCTGCCAGGGGAGCAATTCTAAGCACATCC
This sequence comes from Acidobacteriota bacterium, assembly GCA_019247235.1. Lineage (GTDB taxonomy): Bacteria > Acidobacteriota > Terriglobia > Terriglobales > Acidobacteriaceae > Gp1-AA145. The sequence goes on along the minus strand of JAFAPG010000660.1, from coordinate 3,442 downwards.
CGCAACACGATCCGCACGTACTCGCGTTTCTTGAAGCGGGCGAGCAGCAAGCAACCGTCGCGTTCTAACGAACGCGAACGAAAACGGGCCAGCGCTTCTGAAAACTCCTCGCGGGTGAAACTTCTGTCCAGGCGCTTCTCGCGCAAGAAGGTGGGAAGCAACTCCGGGTTGCGGATCAAGCTTTCACCTAGGTACCAGCTGTTGCCGAAAACCGCGATGGCGTAGTGTGCGAGAAAGGGATGGGTCTCGATCAGACGCAAGCTCTCCGGCGAAATCTCATGGACCAGCCGCTCAAATAAGAGCAGCGAGGAGTCCGGGTCGGGAGAATCCCCGAGCAGCGCCGGCAGAGCATTGCCTAGCGCCGGCGAAAGCTTGCCAGAGATGCGCTCATAGATCATGCGTGCGGTTTCGGGTTCGCTAAAGGGCACCGCAGCAAAACGGTTTAGACCGAGTCTTCCCGGCGGTTTAGGTGATTCGATCAAGATGGACTGCTTGAGAAGTGAGGTGGGCTGGAATAATCAGCATAGCATGTCCTGAAAGCTACCACCGGCGGGTGCCGAAGTACTTCCGCACCCCAATGACATTGTAGCGGCCCCAAGGGCCATTTGGCCCCAGGTCGGCGGCACCGAGATTCCGGTCCCGTGAACCGAAGCGGTCGAAGAGAAAATGCTGTGTCACCCGCATTTCAAATCCCTGTCCCAGGTAAATCGCCGCCCCCCAGGAATGCTCCACCCCGATGCCGGCCATGGACCAGGTATAGAGATGCTGGGGGACGTTCCGGCCAAACAAGAATTTTGGTTCGCCAAAGAGCATGAAGCGACGCAGAGGACCGCGGCCAAAGGGACGAACCTCTAGCAATCCGGAGAGCATGTAGCGCGCGAACGCGTTGCAGGGCGCGCTGGCTCCGCCAAAGTTGCCGGCGTCGGCACGACAGATATTGGGGTCAATCTCATTGTGGGAAGGCGCGATGTCAAATTGGGCTAAACCCCATAGTGAATCCGCAGGAAAAAACATACGCTCCGCGTTTGTGATGGGGCGCTGCCCGGCCTGGGCGTATGCTCCAGTTGGGATGATCAGCAAAAGAAAGAAAAACGTTTTCATGTTACCTCCCCCGGCGGAAGTAGAACTGGGTTGGAGATCAACGCTGCCGCCTTCCCAGGGATCCGCGCAAAGCGAGCATTGTACAACTCGCCAGTTGGCAATCGTTCTTGCACAACACTGGTATACAGAAAACCATAACTGGTCTCCGATTTTCTCCAACAAGTTGGAGAGCCTCGATGGGCTGGCGCCCGTAAGTGCCGCCAAATCATAACGGAAGTTTGGCGAGGGTCGTGCAATGGCTTGGATTGAGGTTAATCGGAAAATGGGGCAGGAGATTTCAGTTTCCTATCAAGCTGTAAAAAGCAAGGTCTACCGCCTGATCGACAGCCTGGTCGAGGACTCGAAGAACCAAGTGGATGTCCAGGAGTCCATGCGTCGCTGGTGGAAGCTGGTTCACCCGGCGGACCGTCCGATTGCGCGCAAATATTTGCTGGCCGTGCTGGAGCGTTCTAACGCCACTATCGAGGCAATCTGCGAAGGCCTGCCGGAATTGAAAGACTTCGATATCCACTCCGGTTCCACGCCAAACTTACCGCGTCTGCACGCGATCGATGGGGGCGAGGCGGTGGGCCAGCGCTTGAAAGCTATCTAGTTTCGTTGGCTCGTAACTCCAGATGAAGCCCGGCTTGTTAGCCGGGTTTCTCTTTTCTGTGAAATGCGCTTCGAAACTTCCTTTTCTCGCCTGATTCGTACCTGAAAAATGACCTACGCTCTCAGATAATGATCAGGCCGTGTCGGAGGGCGATGGTGACCGCTTCGGTTCTCGAACTGGCACCCAGCTTGGCGATGATCGAGCTCACGTGAAACTTTACCGTGTTACGCGAAACCGTTAACTGCCGCGCTATCTGTGGATTCGAGAGACCTTCGGCGATCAGGTTCAGCACCTCCAGTTCGCGCTCGGTCAGCGGTTCGAGGAAGCTGAAATCGGACCCTTCGGAATGCGATCTTGCTCTCTGGTCGCCCAAGCGCAAGCCAACCGCCAGGGCGGCAGCCGCCGCCCGGATCTGCGCCGGGCTGGCATCGATTGAAAGCACAGCGGAGAATTCGTTGTCTTCCCGCCCCTGCTCCTCCCGCCCGCCCAGGTAAAGAACCGGAACCTTGGTCTGCCCATACCGCTGGCGAGCATGGTCAGAGCGAATCACCAGAACATCGGACTTGGCCGGCTGCTCAACCCCATTTCGCTTGCCTCCGGTCACCAGGAAGCCAGCGCTCGGAGCAAAAATCTCCTCCAGCTTGCGCATGTCCTCGATGCTGTCAGCCGCGATGGCTACGCGTATCCGCTCCTGCATTCATCCCCTCGGTCGGGGCCGTTCTCCGATGACCAGGTTCGAGGTGAACCTTTGTCCGCCGCGGAGGCCGATGATGCTGGCCTTCTGGCCGGGCGTCAAGCGCGAGAGAATGGCGACCGTACGCTCTTCGCCAAAATGACTGTCGCCCAGGGCGAGCAGGACATCACCCACCATTACGCCGGCGGTTTCTGCCGGGCTTGCGGATTCCACATGCACCACCAGAGCAGCAACTTGCTCGGTTAGATTCAGGTTTTGCTTTAAGGACTCAGGCACGCGCAGCGGTTGCAGACCAAGCCCGAGATAGGGCCCGGGCACGTATCCCTTCTCGCGCAGGATCGCCGTTATTCTTTGTACCGTGGTGTACGGAACGGCCAGCGGCGAGCCACGCCGGAGCGCCACCGAGTTCATGCCGATAATCTTTTGATCAGCGCCGACCAGCGCTCCTCCGGAGAAGCCACGATAGAGAGTTAAGTCGGGACGAATAAAGGCCTCGATCTTTTTGCCGCGATGCGTGTTCCATTCCCCCATTAGCCCGGAAAGAATCCCCGCGCTGGCGACCAGTTTGCCGCGCCAGGTGCGCCCGATGGCCACCACCAACTGCCCCACCGCAAGTTGCGGATCGGCTTGAAAGCGGGCCGCCGTGCCCAGCTTGCTTTCGGTTCTGAGCAGTGCCAAGTCAGAACCATAGTCGCGCCCAACCAGCGTCGCATCGACAATATGATCGGGAGTTTGGAAGGCGCGGAGCTTGCTTTGTTCCGAGAGGGAATGCGCCGTTGTTAGGACGGTGTTGTCGTCCAAAACGATTCCGCTCGCCGTTCCTGCGCCCGCTTGCACGGTGACGACGCTTTCTCCTACTTTCTGAACAGCTTCTGACAGTTCACTCGATAACTGACTCCAGGTACCCATGTATTTCCTCCGCCATTAGAATGGCAAAGTCGAGGGACCGCCACATCTGCCAGGTGGGTAGGAGAGAAACTTTTTGTTGCCGCCGCCATTGTCCCAAGAGTGTTGCGAGAGTGCGAGGCGGATGGGAGCGGAGAATCAACTTGCCG
>JAFAPG010000656.1 GCA_019247235.1 Acidobacteriota bacterium | reverse complement strand
TAGGTAATGCCGGTATCGATATGGCGCTCCCGCTTCGTCTCGCCCCATTTGTCGGTGTCTATGGAATATCGTTCGTATTCGCGATGCTCGCGGCGAGCACCGCCCTCGTTCTCCTGCGCCAACCACGGATGCGGTTGCTCCCCATCTTTGTACTCCCCCTCTTATGGCTGCTTCCGGCGATTCCTGAAAATTCTCCCGCGCACGAACGCGCTTTAGTAGTGCAGCCGGACATTGACCCCGCATTGGAATGGACTGCGCTCGCGCAAGAGCATGCTGAAGAGCGGCTGAGCTTGTTATCCCACGTGCTTCCTGCCCCGCTGATCATTTGGCCGGAATTGCCCGCTCCGCTATATTTTTACGACGATCGTGCTTTTCACCAGATTGCAATCGATATAGCTCAGAGCGGCTCGTACTTTCTGTTCGGCACGGTTGCCTACACTACGCCCGCGCACCAGCCGCTCAACTCGGCGGTTCTGCTTCAGCCCGACGGCTCGGAGGTCGGGCGCTACGACAAAATCAATCTCGTCCCGTTCGGCGAGTTCGTTCCCCCCTTCTTTTCTTTCGTAAACCGCATCACCAACGAAGCCGGCGATTTTGTAGCAGGCCACAATGTAAAGGTCCTGAATGCCGGCTCGCATCGGCTTGGCGTCTTCATTTGTTACGAATCGGCATTCCCCGACCTGGTCCGCCAGTTCGCGCGGCAGGGCGCGGATGTGCTCGTGAACCTTTCGAATGATTCGTATTTCGGCCATTCGGAAGCTCGCGAACAACATCTCGCTCTGGTTCGCATGCGAGCAGTTGAAACACGCCGCTTTATCATTCGATCCACCAACGACGGCATTACAGCGGTAATCGATCCCGGCGGGCGCGTCCGCAAGGAGTTGCCGCCGTACGAGGAACTCGCCGCCGCCATTCAATACGGCTCGGAATCGCGTGAAACGTTCTACGCGCTTCACGGAGACTGGTTCGCCTGGGCCTGCCTGATAGTTGGCTTAGGCCTCTCTGCCCTTCCGAAGCGGACCCAAACAAGTCCCCGGCCATAAGCGGGGACTCAAACCCAAGACTTTTCTGATCTTCTGTGGAACGAGAGTACGCTGCGCTTCGCGGAACTCCCATTGGGTACAGGAGACTTAATGGACGAAAAACGACGGCAGATTCTGGCGACGCTCGCGCAAATGGATAAACAATTCGGCAAGGGCTCAGTGCTCATGCTTGGATCGCGCGCCGCGCTGCCGGTAGAAGTTATCTCGACCGGTTCGCTGGCGATCGACAACGCGCTCGGCACAGGCGGATTTCCACGCGGTCGTGTCATCGAAGTGTTCGGTCCTGAGTCTTCGGGAAAGACAACTCTCGCCCTCCATGTAATCGCAGAAGCGCAGCGGGACGGCGGCGTGGCCGCATTCATCGACGCGGAGCATGCGCTCGATCCGATCTATGCCGCCAATCTCGGTGTCGATACACAGAATCTGATCGTGTCGCAGCCTGACTACGGCGAGCAGGCGCTCGAAATCGCGCAGGCACTTGTCCAATCGCAAGCCATCGACGTAATCGTCGTGGATTCCGTAGCCGCCCTGACTCCCAAAGCCGAAGTCGAAGGCGAAATGGGTGACAGTCACATGGGTTTGCAGGCGCGCATGATGTCTCAAGCCTTGCGCAAACTCACAGCTACGGTATCGCGCGCCAACACCTGTATGATCTTCATCAACCAGTTGCGCGAGAAGATCGGCGTCATGTTCGGCAATCCGGAAACCACCACCGGCGGCCGAGCCCTAAAGTTTTACGCTTCCGTGCGCACAGAGGTGCGCCGCACCACTCCGATCAAAGACGGCGAAACGGTTGTCGGAAACCGCACCAAGATCAAAGTCGTGAAAAACAAAGTCGCTGCTCCTTTCCGCGAAGTCGAAGTCGACATTCTGTACGGAAAAGGCATCTCGCGCGAGAGCGACATCCTCGATCTCGGCGTACAGCAGGCCCTCATCGAAAAGAGCGGCTCGTGGTACAGCTACAAAGGCGAGCGCATCGGGCAAGGCCGCGAGAACGCGCGGCAAACGCTGATCGACCGCCCGGAGCTGTGCCGCACGATCGAAAAGGAGTTGCGGCGCGCGCTTGGGCTGGACGGGACAA
>JAFAPG010000654.1 GCA_019247235.1 Acidobacteriota bacterium | reverse complement strand
GTCCTGAGTTCCGGGCGAAATGCCTCGCGAGGGTGCATCCGGAGAGTCGATGCCCGACCAGGTGAAGGGTTTTGACGCGTGTCGGGTCGCCGAGGCAAAGGCTGCACGCCATACCACCGCCTTGCCCTCTTTTCCCTTGTAGTCGCTGACCACAGAGGATTCGAGCTGGTAGGGACGAGCATCAGGAGCCCAACCGCGAGCTGCAATATAGAGGTGTTGCATGGCGGCGCGACCAGTCTGTAGCTGCGGCGGTTCAGGTTTGGCTGCTGGCGGGCTCGGTTGTGAAGAACAGCCGCACAGGACTGCTAGAAACGAAATTATCAGCGCAAGCCTGCTCATAAAATCCTTCCACCGGGAGTATTGCGTGAACACCCCAGTTCTTCCCCCTCTCATTCTACTAAACTGAGCGACACGTATAAGTTAAAGGCTGGATACGTGGCGCCGCCCCGACCAGCTGTCGGGGTGATTGTTGGCCTGAACGCCTGGACTGGGCTCGAAAAGAAAACGCCCCCAAAATCCAAGGGGGCGTTCACTGTCACTCGCGACAAACTGCCTAACTCGGCCTTACTCGCTGACGGAATTGGGCGCACCGGCCTTTCGTGCGGTGTCTTGCATATCAGCAAGCTTGGCCTGAGCGTCCTCAAGCTCCTTTTGCTTATCGGCGATTTGCTGTTTGTACTTAGCGTCGTCTTGGGCAAAGCCGTATGGATGTTGCACCCGATTGGCGGTATTGGCATAGAATTCCGACGCGTTTAAACGATACTCGCGTTGTAATAGGTCAAGTTCGTGAGAGATAGCCGTGATCTTGTCTTTCTGCTCATCAAGCCTTCCCTTCCAGGCATCGAGGGCCTTCTGGCGCTCCTGTGCCGATTGCCCTGCCTTGAGCTGGGGCTCGGTTGATTTAGCATCGCTCTTATCTGCGCCCTGGTCCTCCGACTTTGCCGCCGCCGCCCCGGGGTCGCTTCCCGTACTGCCCACTACACTAATCGTGCCACCCCCCGGCAAGTTGTCATTGTCGTAGACCTTCGAAGAGGATTTTGCCTCGCTCTTCGGCTTTTTAATGGTGCGCGCATATTCCCCCAAAGACTGATTGTCCGACTGAGCCACAGATGGCGTGGCTAGGACCGCCAGTATGATGAGCATGGCAGCCGAATATAGGTATCGTAAGTTTTTCATGCGAATCTCCCCTTTTTCACGCAATTGCGTTTTGAACCCGCAGCCTGACTATCCCCGCGCTGCAAAGGCCTTCCTTCGACCGTTCTCTATCAAAAAGCCTCCTACTACGCTTTCCAGGCGCTCGGTTTCTGAGCAGATTACTTTTGCGAGCCTCTGGATAGGTTCATGCTCATCGCTCGCGCACATCTGGTCCACATATCCACGTATGCTGCCAAGCGAGGTGCGCAGATCGAGAGCCAGTTCCGCGGCGTTCTCCGTGCGCAGGATTTCAAGGCTGCGGAGCTCCGCCGTCTGGGTCTCGTCGTTTATCAGCGCCGCCACTCCAAGTCCCTCATCGTTGGCAAAGCGCAAGGGAATGATGCTCAGTTTAAGCACGCGTCGCTGTCCCGCCGGGGTGCTATAAGAGATCTCGAAATCGCAACCGCCGGCTTCTCCACGCAGAGCATCTCTGAAAACTTCTGCCAAGCTGACAGTTGCCGATTCGGTAATCGCTTGCGCCCCGGCAAAAAGATCTTCCACGCTCATGCCCAAGGGAGAGGCGAACCCAAGCATCTGCCGGGCAGCGGCATTGGCCTGCCGCACTAAACCAGTGGGGGCAAGAAATAGGATTCCGCAAGGAAGGTTCGCAAGGACGGCACTGCTGATGTATTCCGACATCTTGGCTCGGCGGCGTTCGATTTGCCGCTCATTCTCTAAGGAAAACTTTTGTTGCTTCAATTGCTGAATCACCGCCGTATAGGGATACGGTGTGCCTTCTGTTGCCAAGCTTTCGGGCAGGGAATCGTCCTGAATGATTCTGCGTCGCAGGAAGCGAACCATGACAATGGCGACCACAAAAGCCGCTAGCGCGCTGACAAATACAATTGCCATACGTAAGAAAATTGGATGGGTCAGTACTTTCAGAGGGACCTCCAATACCAGCGCAGAAGGGCGTGTCCGAAAAACAATGCTGCCAATCCCATGCTGCCGAGGAAAACTCCGAAGGGCATTTGATGGCGCTGGAACGCCACCCGCGCTGACGCCCAGGCTCGTTTACGAGCTGTTGTTCCCGGTTCATGGCAGCGACGAATCCGCCTTTGGGTTCGTTTGATCCAAACCGCCAGAACTGTCCACAGGCCAAAAATAGACCCCGCCATCGACGCGGCAAAAATCGTTAGCACGGTCAGCCTCAAGCCCAGGAAAGAACCGATCATGGCCATCAGCTTCACATCCCCAAAGCCCATGCCTTGGATTCCACGGCAGCGCAAATAGAGCTCGCCTACTCCGTACAAAAACGATGCTCCTACAGAAGCTCCGAGCAGGGCGTCGAGAAGCGAGTAGAGGCGGTTGGAAACCTGTGGGGCGACACCGGGATGGAAAAAAGCTGGAATTAGTGCCGAGGCCAGGTCATGGACGGGTACAAATAAGCTTATCCCGAGTCCCAGTGTCAGGCCTGTAAGAGTAAGCTTGTCGGGTAGCAGGTGAGTTTCTGCATCCGTGAAGATCAATCCCAGCAGGAGAAACCCGAACACGGCACACTTGAAGGTCACCAGAGTCAGTCCCGAATGTCGGTAACACAAAAGGAACAGCAATCCCGTTATAAGCTCCACAACGGCATAACGCACCTCGATCGGTTGTGAACAATTTCGGCAATGACCTCCCAGCAGAATCCAACTGAGGATTGGAATATTGTCTCGCCACCCGATCAGGTGGCCACAGTGGGGGCATGCCGAGCGGGGTCGTACCACTGATAAACCTCGTGGCATTCGATAGATGCAAACGTTCAAAAAGCTACCGAAGGCCAGCCCCAGAATAAAAACAACGGATTGGGAAAACACGTCCACGGAATGGTTCCAGCTGAGCGCCCGTAAGGCAAACACCGGTTGGCCCTGATTATATGTCTGCCCAGCGCTGGGAGCGGAGTACCAAAGTCACTGTCCGCTCGGACAATCCAGGGCTAAAACTGCAGTGCCCTTTCAGGCGGCTTGATCGCTAGCAACACTCGGCGATTCCGGTAAGAAAACGGCAAAAACCGTGCCCGTTTTGCCGGGGAGGGTTCGGCTGGCCACGCGAATCCAGCCGGTATGCTTCTGCACGATCCCATAAGCCAGCCACAGACCTAAGCCGGTTCCATTCTCCTTTTTGGTTGTGTAAAAAGGTTCAAAGATATGGGGCAGGTCCGAACTTTGAATTCCATTCCCCGTATCGGCGATGATGATGCGCACCCCCGCGCGCTCTTCTCCCGACCACTCATGCGTCCGTTCGACTCGTAGCCGCAACCGGCCGCCCTCCTTCATCGCCTCCATGGCGTTGAGAATCAAATTGGAAAATAGCTGCCGCAGTTCCCCGGGAAAGCCGAGAATCTCGGAATGCTCGTGCGAGCGGCTTTCCACAGTGATATGGTTCTGCTGTAGTTTGCGCAAGTACAGCTGGACTACCTCGTCCAGAATCTTGGCAGCATCGATGCGCTCTGGCGCCGTGGTCTCGCGTACGAAACCGAGTGCTTGTTGCGC
>JAFAPG010000479.1 GCA_019247235.1 Acidobacteriota bacterium | reverse complement strand
CGTTCGTCCCTCGCCTGGCAGAAGTTCGGATTAGGGTTTTTTTTTGCCAGCGATTGGAACCCGGTGTCCGGAGAGTTCGGCGCGCTTCCCTTCGTCTATGGAACGCTGGTCTCCTCGCTGATCGCCCTCATCATTGCTGTACCTTTGGCGGTGGCGGTGGCGGTCTTCGTGACGGAAATGTGCCCCCGCCCTTTGCGCAAACCTATCTCTTACGCTACCGAGCTGTTGGCGGCGATTCCTAGCGTTATCTATGGCCTGTGGGCGATCTTCATCCTGGTGCCGCTAATGCGGGTCTATGTTGATTCCTGGTTGATGAGACACTTTTCTTGGACAGGACTTTTTGCGGGCCCTCCCTATGGTATCGGCATGCTGGCGGCCGGTACCGTCTTGGCCATCATGATCATTCCCATCATCTCTTCGATCACCCGCGAAGTGCTGGCCGTTGTGCCTCAGCACCAACGTGAGGCCGCTCTGGCCCTGGGTGCCACGCGCTGGGAGATGGTTCGGCTCGCGGTACTGCGCAATGCACGCGCCGGTATTGTGGGCGCCATTATTCTTGGGTTGGGTCGGGCTTTGGGAGAAACCATGGCGGTAACCATGGTGATTGGCAATCGTCCGGAAATCGCGAGGTCGCTTCTTGCACCCGGATATACCATGGCCAGCGTCATCGCAAACGAGTTCGCCGAAGCCTCCGATGATCTCTACCGTAGTGCTCTAATGGAAATCGGGCTCGCCCTTTTCCTGGTCACCATTATCGTGAATATTCTCGCCGGGCTCATGGTTTGGACGGTCACGCGCGGCACGCCAGTGAGAGCCCATGCCCAATAACTGGCTGAAACTTCGCCGACAATTGGTCGATTATTTTTTTACCGGCTTGGCTGCCGGTTTATCGATCGTGGTGGTGGGCACATTGGCAGCCATCTTCGCCTATTTGGTGATTCGCGGGGCAGGGTCGCTGAATTTAGCGTTTCTCACTCAAACCCCGAAGCCGGTCGGTGAACCAGGGGGGGGCATGGCCAACGCTTTGGTGGGCTCGCTCATTATTTTGGGCGTCGCCAGCTTGTTCGGCGTACCCATTGGCATCGCGGCGGGAGTTTACCTGGCCGAATTCGGGCGAAATCGTTTGCCCAAGCTGGTTCGCTTTACCGCCGACGTGCTTAACGGCGTCCCCTCGATCGTTATTGGTTTAGTGGCCTATGGTCTGGTGGTCATTCATGAAGGCTATTTTTCCGCCTTTGCGGGAGGCGTCGCCTTAGCCATGATGATGATTCCAACTGTGACCCGAACCACCGAAGAGATGCTGCTGCTGGTGCCGCAAGCGGTCAGGGAAGCCGCACTGGGGCTTGGCATTCCGCAATGGCGCACCACCATCTCCATCACTTTAGCCACCGCCCGCGCCGGCATCATCACCGGTGTCATGCTGGCCTTCGCGCGTGTCGCCGGTGAGACCGCCCCCCTGATGTTTACCGCTTTTGGCAATCAGTTTTGGAGCTTTAGTCTGCGGCAACCCATTGCCGCTTTGCCGTTGCAGATCTTCAACTACGCGATCTCTCCCTTTGACGAGTGGCATCGTCAGGCATGGGCAGGCGCGCTGGCCTTGGTCATTTTAATCGTCGGAACCACCACGTTGGTGCGCTTTGTTTTCCTCCGCCGTATGCTAGGAGGGGCGCGCTAGCGAATGACAATCGCCGTAGAAGTTCGCAACCTCAGGGCCTGGTTTGGAAAAACCGAGGCGCTCCATGGCATCGATATCTCCATTCAATCCTGCCATGCGACGGCGGTAATCGGCCCCTCAGGCTGTGGTAAGTCCACCTTCATACGCTGCTTGAACCGCATGCATGAAACTAACCCGGAGGCCAGAGCCGAAGGCGAGGTCAAAATCGGGGGCATGGACATCTACGGCGCGCCCGCGGTCGACGTCCGACGCCAGGTAGGAATGGTCTTCCAGAAGCCCAATCCTTTTCCCACCATGTCAATCTATGACAATGTGGCCGCGGGATTGAAATTGAATGGTATGAGCAATCGCAGATCGCTAGATGAGATCGTCGAGCGCTCTTTACAGCAGGCCGCGATATGGGAGGAGGTCAAAGACGTTTTGAAAAAAAAATCTGGGGCTAGCCTTTCTGGCGGTCAACAACAACGTCTTTGTATCGCTCGGGCGCTGGCCGTGCAACCCGAAGTGCTGCTCATGGATGAGCCGGCTTCGGCTCTGGACCCAATCTCTACCGCCAAGATCGAAGATCTTATTTTCGAGTTGAAGCAAAAGCTAACCATCGTTATCGTTACCCATAATATGCAGCAGGCCTCGCGGGTTGCTGAATTTACGGGATTCTTCTTGATGGGTAACCTGGTCGAGTTTGATCGCACAGAAAAAATCTTCACCAACCCAAGCGATAAGAAAACCGAAGATTACATTACGGGCAGGTTCGGATGACACGTATTCGCTTTCACCAGGAGCTGGACGAACTGAAGCACAGAATTCTGGCTATGGCGGGCATGGCCGAGCAGGCCATTGATCTGTCGGTCCAAGCCTATTCCCAGCGCGACCTGGCACTCTGTCAGCGAGTGCTCAATAATGAAGCCGCAATCAATCGAGCCGAGCGCGAAGTCGACGAGTTTGCCATTGACCTGCTGGCCATGCAGCAGCCTATGGCGATTGATTTGCGCTTCATTCTGGCGGTCATCAAGATCAACGCCGATCTGGAGCGAGTGGGCGATCAGGCGGTCAACATCGCCCAGCGGGTAATGAACATGATCGAACTGGCGCCGGCCGACCTGCCGGTCGATATTCCTGCCATGGCCGGCAGAGTGCGCGCCATGATTCGCGACGCGCTGCGGTCCTTTATTGAAGGCAATCCTGATCTCGCTAAACACGTGCTGGCGGCTGATGACGAGATCGATCGCATCAATAAAGAAGCTTTCACCTCCCTCTCCAACTGCATGCAAAGCAAGCCTGATTGCGCAGTGCAGGCGTTGGACGCGCTTTCCATCGCCCGGAATTTAGAGCGGGTTGCCGATCATGCCACCAATATCGCTGAAGATGTCATATTCTGGGTACGAGGCGCCGACGTCCGACACGGCGCAGGCCAGACTCTCGCCGGGAGCTGACCACGGGATGGCCCAAACCCTGAGCCCGACAATCTTCATTCTCGAAGACGATCCTGATATTGCCGGGCTGCTCAAACACCACCTGCAACCCGCGGGATATGCCGTCTCCTGGTTCCCCACAAGCTCCGGGCTTTTGGACGAGATGCACGCGCGTCGTCCCGCCCTGGTTATTCTGGACATCATGGTTCCCGGCAATAGCGGGCTCGACGTGGCCAAATCCATCCGCAATAACTCGGCCTTGGCGGGAATTCCCATCGTATTTGTTACGGCGCGCACCGCGGAATCGGACCGCCTGCGCGGATTTGAGATCGGCGCTGACGATTACATCACCAAACCTTTCAGCCCCAAGGAAGTCGTCGCTCGTGTCCGCGCTGTCTTGCGCCGCTTCGACCAGCCCCTCAAAAAGGAAATCGTCCGGGCGGGTGATCTCGTCATCGACACGGCGGCTATGCGGCTGAGCGTACGCAATGAGCCGGTGGTAACCACGGCTACCGAATTTCGCCTCATCGAATTTCTCGCCTCTCATCCCGGTCGTGTTTTCACCCGTAAGAGTCTGCTGGACGCGGTCTGGCATGATACCGCCTTCGTTACACCTCGAATTGTGGACGTGTACATTCGCCGTTTGCGCGAGAAAATAGAACGTGACCCGGAAAAACCGCGTCACATCCATACAGTGCGCGGCGCGGGATACATGTTCGAGGTTCGCAAGTGAGACAGAGAGTTTTTCTAAAACTCCTACTTCTCATCCTGGGAGTCATCGCCGTGACCACCGTCACGCTCGACCTCCTGGTGAGACGAAGCTGGGAAGCTTCAGTTTTTTCTCAGCTGGATCAGGAACTCAAAGAGAAAGTCGAACTGTTCGCCACTCGCGCCGATCATGAGCAGGGACAAGTTCCGCTCGACCAGCTCGCTCGCGAAGTCTCTGCCGCAACTCAAGTGCGGGCCACGATCATCGATCGCTCCGGCAGGGTGCTGGCCGATTCCGAAGCCCAACCCGCAGGAATGGAAAATCATTCGACCCGACCTGAGTTCGTGCGCGCTCTCGAGGGACAACTGGGAAGCGACACCCGCACCAGCCGAACCCTGGGCATTCAATTCCGCTACGTGGCAGCACCCACGTCGTTCGGCGCAGTGCGTCTGGCGTACCCCCTCTCCCAAGTCGAGGCCCATATCACCCACGTCCACCACCAGCTGCTCAAAGCCTTAGCATTGTCCCTGGTCGTCGGCCTGGCGATCGCATTAATTGGAGCTCATAGCATTAGCCGGCGTTTACGCCGAATGGCGGCCTTCGCGCAAGAGATCGCCGCTGGCAACTTTTCTGCCCGCCTGCCGCGCTCGGGACGGGACGAAATCGGATTGCTGGCCATGACTCTCGAGCGAACGGCAGGTCAGCTGGAAAGCAACTTTCGCAACCTGGAAAGCAGCCGGCAGCAGCTCGAGACCTTGCTGAACAGCATGGAAGATGCCGTGGTGGCGGTCTCGGCAAAACGCGCGGTCGTGTGGTTCAACGGCGCCATGAAGAGTCTCTCGGCCAGCTCTATTGCTGTGGGAATGCCCATCATCCGTGCCTTGCGCGACCCGGATTTGCTCAGGGCGGTGGCCGACGTGCTCGAGCAGGGCAAGGCCCAGAGCGCCACCCTGTATTCGGTCGTTCCAGGGCGCACCTTTGCCATGACCTCAGCTCCCCTGCCCGATGGCGGCGCGGTTTGTGTACTTCGCGACAGCACGGAAATTCAACGTGTGGAACGTACTCGGCGCGATTTTATCGCCAACGTCTCCCATGAACTGCGCACGCCGCTGACTTCACTGCTCGGCTACACCGAGACTTTGCTCGACGAGATGGCCGACGCCAAGACCCGAGAATTCCTCGAAATCATCCGCCGCAACGCGCAACGCATGAGTCGCCTCACAGAAGATTTACTCACCCTGGCGCGAGTGGAATCGGGCGAATATCCCCTTGAACAAGCCGCGGTCTCGACTCATGAACTTTTAAAAGACGCGCAGATCTCCTTCACTGAGGTGGCAAAAACCAAGGGACTCTCGATCGCAATCGAGCACACGCTCGACGGTTATGTGTTCGCCGACCGCGATGCCATCCATCAGGTTTTCGCCAATTTGATCGACAATGCTTTGAAGTACGCTACCGGCACAAAAACAATCCAACTGGGCGCGATCGAACGCTTGCAGCAAGTCGAATTCTACGTCCGCGATTTCGGACCGGGAATACCTTCCGAGCACCTGGCACGGCTTTTCGAGCGTTTTTACCGGGTCGACAAAGCCCGTTCGCGTGAGGCCGGAGGCACAGGACTGGGACTGGCGATCGTAAAACACATCGTCTTAAACCACGGAGGGGAAGCCGGGGTCACGAGCGAGCTCGGACATGGCTCGGTGTTTTGGTTTCGCCTGCCGCTTTCCCCGATTAACGCCGACATTGGACATGAGGCCGGGGCCAAAGTAAGCAGCTAGGCGAAAAGCCCCGCCAGGCATGGATTTTAGGCGATGTCATTTTCTGGTTGTAAGGCTTGGCTTCAACTAAATCGTTTTATGCGGGAGAAATGGTGACTCTTCGCTCTGCCTGTAGTATTGTAGCTGTTTTCCTATGCCAGGCCGTCCCCATGCGGTCGATAATCCACCCCAGAGAGTGACGCTAAAATTCTTGGCGGAGTACCTGGGGCTATCTCCGGCAACGGTATCGGTAGTGCTCACGAATTCCCCGCACGCGAGCACCATCGCCCAGCCAACGAAGGATCGCATCTGGGATGCGGTGCACAAATTCCACTATCGTCCCAACTTATTTGCCCGATATCTTCAGACCAAGCGAACCTACAGCATTGCCGTGCTCGTGCCCGACATCGGAGACGAGTTTTCCGCCATGTTGATCAGCGGCATCGAGTCCAAACTCGCCGAAGCTAAGTTTAACTACTTCGTCGAAAGTCATCGCTTTGCGCCGGCGCAAATTGAGAACTCGCCCGACACTTTAATGGACCGTCAGGTCGAGGGCATGATTTTTATTAATACCCCGCTAAGCCGGCGAATGCCGGTGCCGGTGGTCGCCATCTCCGATATCACCCAAGCACCGGATGTGACCCGTATCGTGATCGACAACGATAAAGCGGTCTTGCTCGGTCTGCGGCATCTAAAAGACTTCGGGCACCAGCGCATCGCCTTCTTCAAGGGTCCTGAACGGAACGGGGACACAGAGGCGCGTTGGGCAGCGGTGTTACGCGCCGGCTCCCAGCTTGGCCTTGAAGTCAGGCCCGAGCTTACCGCCAGCATGGGCTCTTACTTTAGCGCCGGCGAAGTTTCCATGATGCAACGCGGCTATGAAGCGGCCATGATGCTGATCGAGAAAGGCCGAGATTTCACCGCCCTGCTGGCTTTCAATGACGGCTCTGCCATTGGCGCCATTCGCGCCTTCCAGGACCGCGGTTTCATGGTGCCCGGTGATATTTCTGTTGTCGGCATCGATGATATCCAACTTGCCGCATTTATCGCGCCGCGCTTGACAACCATACGCCAGCCATTGACCGTGATGGGGGCAATGGCCGCCACTACGCTGCTCGGCAGAATCGCAGGAGAACAGATTTCAGAAGAGACTATCGTACAGCCGGAATTTGTGATCCGTGAGTCCACCGCACCCGTGAAGTGCTGATTTTGATCGGCCTATCAGATTTCAAGCGCTGTCCTCTGCCCAACTCTAATCCAATTTGGTCGAAAAATCCGTTAACACCATAAATGTGGAATCGACTTTCTCGACAATCTTTCCGTGCTCCTCGGACTGGTCCCGAACTCTTCTCCATTCCGGATCATCCTGGAATGCCTTCCAGTTCGCCACCGCCGCTTGCCTGCTCGCGTGCTCCAAGATGTAGATGAGGGTGGTGCTTTTGGCGGGATCGTCCAGGGGCACCCAGTAAGCCACATTCTTCATGCCATGCCGCTCGAACAGCTTTGTCGTGTGTTCGCGAAAACGTTGCAACAAATCCTGCAATTTGCCCTCATAGGCGTGATAGACACGCAACTCGTATATGACATCTGACGGCTGGGCTTCGGGGGTGAGAGGATCATTGGCGCGGCGCTCTTCGGCGGCTTGGGCAAGCAAGGCCCAGGCCGCCGATGGCGGAATTGATGCTCCTCGGGAGATGATCTGCAACAAGGTTCGCCGTTTCATGCCGGCGCATTTTATCACTACTTCATTTCGTAGTGGCCCTGCGCGCCCGGCACTCGAACCTAGCCCCTGCCTGTGAGTAGGCGGAGAGCATAGAAGATGATTGAGCCGGCAAAGGCTGAGGCCGGTATGGTAAAGATCCACGCCCACACGATACGGCGAGCCACGCCCCAACGCACCGCCGACAACCTCGAGGTGGCACCAACACCCACAATCGCCCCGGTAATCGTGTGGGTTGTGCTCACCGGAATGCCGCCTAGGGAGGCGGAAAAGAGTGTGATGGCACCTGCCGTCTCAGCACAGAAGCCGCCCACCGGTTTCAGCTTGGTGATCCGTGAACCCATGGTGCGAACAATTCGCCAGCCACCGAAGTACGTACCTAAAGCAATCGAGCTCTGGGCCGCCAAAATAATCGGCCAGCGAAATCTTCCCCAATTGCCCGCCAGTTCGCCAGCGCTCAGATACTTAGCGCTAAAAAGTGCAGTCGCGATGATTCCCATGGTCTTCTGCGCATCGTTGGCACCGTGCCCGATGCTGTATGCGGCAGCCGAAAGCAGCTGCAACTTTCGAAACAGCGCATCCACCCTCTGCGGTGCTTTGTTACGAAATAGCCAAAGCACCGAAACCATAAAGATCAGGCCAAGGATCAAACCCATCAAAGGAGCGATCAAGATGAATGACAGAGTCTTCGACCAGCCACTCGGGATAATGACCGCGAATCCAGAGCGCACGATGGCCGCGCCGGCATACCCGCCAATGAGTGCGTGCGAGGACGAGGTCGGCAGTCCCCACCACCACGTCAGCAGGTCCCAAACGATTGCACCCAAAAGTCCAGAAATGACGACAAATTGCGTAATCTCCGCTACGTGGATCATGCCGCTGCCAATCGTCTTGGCCACAGCTGTTCCGAACAAAAAGGCTGCAACAAAGTTGAACAATGCTGCCCACATTACCGCCAGTTTTGGCGAAAGCACACGGGTAGAGACCACGGTAGCAATGCTATTGGCTGCGTCATGAAACCCATTCAGGAAGTCGAACGCTAAGGCAATGAAAACGGTCGCCAGCAGCAGACCGATGCTTGAAGATTGGGGCATTTGGCGTAGTTTATGTATTCTTGAGCACTACCGTTTCCAATACGTTTGCGGCGTCCTCCGCCTTGTCCGTAGCTGTTTCGAGGACCTCGATTACCTCTTTAATTTTGATTAGATTGAGCGGATCCTTCTCGTCATCGAACAACTTGCCGATGGCCTCGCGGCACACCAGGTCGGCTTCGTTTTCAAGGCGCTTGATGTCAATGCATCGTTCTAATACCTGGCCATTGTTGCGCAGGTGCGCTACAGCTTTCTGTAATTGTTCACACTGCCCAAAAATCAATTTTGCGAGCTTGGCCGCAGCCGGCGGAGCATCGCTGATTTTATACAGCCAGATTCGTTCGGCCGCGGCATTGACGAAATCCAAAACATCGTCGAGCGAGGAAGCCAAGTGATGGATGTCTTCA
>JAFAPG010000647.1 GCA_019247235.1 Acidobacteriota bacterium | reverse complement strand
CTTTTTTAGCTTGAGCTCCTCAGCGCTGCGGCGGGTGATCGCACTTTCGATGAGGTTCTCCCCAACCCGAACCACCACGTGAGCCATGACGTCACCAAGCTGGATTTCTTCGATTTTTCCGCGGAGTTTATTTCTGGCTGAGATCGGCATTGGCGCATTATAAACGAGAGCATGAACATCCGAAGAAAAACCTCTATTTCCCTTCTGACATTCGCCTTCATTGGACAGCTTGCTGCCGCTCAGGAGATCACGGTAGCGGCAGCCGCCGACCTGCAATCTGCCATGCAGGATGTGACTGCTCGTTTTCAGAAAGAGACGGGCAAAAGAGTCAGAGTGATCTACGGTTCTTCTGGAAACTTCTTTCAGCAGATCCAAAATGGCGCACCCTTCGACCTGTTCTTTTCTGCCAACCTTGACTACCCAAAGCAGCTAGAAGCCTCGGGCCGAACAGTGGCCGGAAGTTACTACCGATATGCTCGAGGAAAAATCGTGATCTGGGTTGCGAACGATTCCAAGATCGATCTCAATGCCGGATTGAAAGCTCTCCTTGATCCGCAGGTCAAAAAAATCGCCATTGCCAATCCCCTGCACGCTCCCTACGGCCAAGCCGCGGTTTCCGCCATGCACAAGGAGGGCATCTACCAAAAAGTCAAAGAGAAATTTGTTCTGGGCGAGAACATTTCGCAGACCGCGTCCTTCATCATGTCGGGTTCGGCGGATATCGGCGTGGTCGCGCTTGCGCTCGCGCTATCCCCAAACATGAAGCAGAAGGGGCGGTACTCCGAGATTCCCCCGGATGAGTACCCGCCCGTTGACCAGGCGTGCGTAATCCTGAGCTCGTCGAAGGAGAAGGCACTCGCCCAGCAGTTTTTGTCCTACATCAAAGGTGCTGAGGTGGCAAACTTGCTTGCCGACTATGGCTTTGATGTGAGTGGTCGAGATAACAAGTAGTGCTGGTGTATGCACCTCTGGGTCGTTGTCAATTGCAGAACCCCGCGTCGGTAAGGCTCTTCAAGTACTGCAGCACCTTGTGAGAGAGGAAGAACACCCACCCGGTTTAGCGCTACGCCGCTGGACACCTGGTCGAATCCATTAAGTTTGAGCGCGGGAGCAAAGTCTTCCAGCTCGGGAGATCTTGCTGGGGAATGGCTTGGCTGTCGCCTCTCTTGTGGCGGCGGGTGGGGTTGATTTCGCCGAGCGTGATCCAGAACTATTAAGCAGGACTATCAAGGACATCCCGGCTTGTCCACGTCAGCCTCGCCGCGCCGCCTCGATGGCGGCGATGTCGATCTTTTGCATCGTCATCATAGCCTCGAAGGCGCGACTGGCCTGACTGCCACCCGCCGCAAGCGCATCGGTCAGCGCACGCGGAGTGATCTGCCAGGAGAGGCCCCAGCGGTCCTTGCACCAACCGCACTGACTTTTCGTGCCGCCATTGCCCACAATCGCGTTCCAGTAACGGTCCGTCTCTTCCTGCGTATCGGTCGCGACCTGGAAGGAAAAGGCCTCGCTGTGCCTGAATGTCGGACCACCGTTGAGACCGAGACAGGGGATGCCTAGGACAGTGAACTCCACCGTCAACACATCGCCCTTCTTGCCGCCCGGATAGTCAGCCGGGGCCTTGTGAACGGCAATTACTTCACTGTCCGGAAAAGTGGCGGCGTAAAAGTGCGCCGCCTCATGTGCGTCTCTGTCGAACCAGAGGCAGATGGTGTTCTTTGGTTTCATGTTTCCATACTCCTTGTGGTCGGTCAGGCCAAGAACCGGTGATCTCCGGCTCGGTGCGTCGCAGTGGCGCACCCATTATGTGATGATCTGCTGCAGTCAGCGTTTCAGATTCTTCGCATTTTTGCCCTCGGAGAGCCCCACTGAGGTTACGGCGGCTCGATCCCGATTTTGTGCTTCACCGCTCCGTGAACCCGCTGCTTGCAGCTAAGATAGCGTTCAATTGCCTGAATGGAAAGATGCCCGAGCAGACCTTGAATCCGGTCCAGTTCGCCTCCTGCCGCATGCGACATAGGCGGCCGAGTCGTGGGAGGCTAACTTGTCGATCCCGGCATTCGCTGGCATTAGGGGCGAACCATGCCAGACAGGCTTTTCGTCAATTTCTCTCCTCAAGCCTCTGCAATGTTGTGTACGCGTCGAAACACTTTACCGCCAAGATATTTGCAGCCTCGAGCCATTGATCGATCACCTGCTCGACCCTGAATGGCAGGGGGATCGT
>JAFAPG010000642.1 GCA_019247235.1 Acidobacteriota bacterium | reverse complement strand
CTCTCGGGTAGGGTGGGATGAGCAAACCTGAGCGCCTTATCGATCTGATTTCGCGAGATGAACGAGCTTCTCGCAGCCAACCTGAAGCGCTTACCGTGAAACGAATCAAGAACTAACGAAAGCTTTGATTAGAGGAAGCGATGGAAGAGCGCACCAAACAACGGTGGGTAGAATTGTGTTCCGAAGCGGCAGTTTCCGAAGACCTGGACCGATTCGAGGAGCTGCTTGAGGAGATCACTACTTTACTTAAACAGGAGAAAGACCACCTAGAAGAGCGTGCCCGGAAGTTCATGGGCGTGGCATAAAGGTGGTGAGACCGTTCGCTTCGGTATCTGCCATGCGGAAGCAGCCGTGAAATATCTCATGCCCGATTTGTATGCCCAGCCGTCTCAGGTCGGCGCGAGGGTGCTCGCGCCCTTATGCGGCCTTTAGTTGGCGCTCGACGCGAAGTTTTTCACGCTCAAAGGCGGCTGTTTTTCTGTCCTCGTTTTCGATGACCCAATTCACCTCGCCGCCGATCAGAATCGCTAGCCCGGTAATGTATAACCAGAGCATCAGGATAACCACGGCGCCGAGTGAGCCGTAGGTGGCGCTATAGCTATTAAAAAAACGCAGATAGAAGCGGAATCCAACCGAAGCAATGAGCCACAAGGCTACGCCGGTAGCGCTGCCTGGGGTCACCCAGTACCATTTTCTCTCCTTTATGCTCGGGGCAAAGTAGTACACCAACGAGAATGCCAGGAACATGGCAGCGAATGAAACTGGCCATTCGAGAACTTTCCAGATAATAGGAAAGACCTTGCCAGCTCCCAGGTGGGCAAAGAGAGCCTGACCGATTTTGCCTCCGTATAAAGCAAGAACCAAGGCGACGATCATCAACGCCGACAGCGCACCCGTCAAACCCACGATCATCAACTTCTGCTTCCACCAGGGCCGGGTCTCTTCGACTTGGTAGATCTTGTTGAGGGAAATGACTACCGCACCCATGCCACCCGAAGCTGCCCATAAGGCTCCAAAGATGCCCGCAGCGAGTTTGATTCCGCTGCTTGAGCGGAACGTCTGATGGACCACCCCACGAACCAACTCGGACGCTGACCCTGGGGCAAGACGCCCCAAGGCCGACACAATGTTCTCTTGCAATTGCGAGTGGGGGGCGGCGAACACCCCGATTAACGAGACCAAGAATAGGAATAAGGGAAATAGGGCGAGCAGAAAGTAGTAGGACAAAGAGGCCGAACGCGTCGAGAGCTCGTCGGTTTTGACCTTTTGTAACGCCAGTGTAATCAGGCGCAACGGCGTCAGCCCGCCGAATTTCCAGAGAGAAGGCATAGGATCAAGCGGCGAATTTCCGTTCTGCGCGGCGCGTCTTTTCCGGGAATTTCGTCAATTCCGTGACGGCCGCCATAATGGCTCCTTCGGCGAGAAAGAATTTCCTTTCGTGCTCGTCTTTAAAGGCAAAGAATTCAGGGAGAGTCGCAGTCATAGCCGCGAGTCCCAAGTCAATATCGCGGTGAGCCCGGAATTGAATGACCTTCTTTACACCGCCCGGATAATTGGTCAAAAGGCTCACCGCAAGCTCTGAGCCGGCTACGACCAGAGCAGCGATGGCGGCACGCTTATTCCGTCCCCAAAACAAGGCTGCGGTTGCTAAGAATGAACCAGCCGTGAGGTAGTCGATAATCGCGTGACCTTTCGGGGAAATTGTACGAGGAAAAGGCTTGGCGGCTAGTTGTGCAGCCGTAGTCAACATGGGCATATTAACGTCTCCTGGGGATGATTTTGTCGGTGCTACGTCTTTGTCGTCGCTACGTCTTAGCGTCGGGTGAATAAACCTGCAACGCCGTACCCAGAAAGGAATCCAACCACGCCCCCGGCGATCGAAAACGCGACCAGGTGTTCGCGCGCCTGATTGGATACCTTCATTTTGTCCCGAGCGTGTTGAACCTTGTCCCGGAGATCGGACACGGTTCGGTGAAGTTGGCTCCGTTGCTCGAGCGCGCGGATATGCAATTTTTCAATGGGCACTGTGCTCATGCTTGATTCCTCACTTCTTGTTGAATCCAAACCTTATCCCCTTTTAACACTTCGAGGGTCTGCCGCGGCATGACCTTGCTCAACTCGAATTCTCGTTTGGCGATGTAAGCGGCGACCCCGCCGAGAATGGCCCAGAGAACGCCCACGCCCAAAAATCCAAAAAACCATCGATACTGGCTATGGATAAAAGCCGCCGTTAACGCTACCAACGAAAGTGTAATCAACAGATAAGCAGTAGCCAGCAGGACGACACCCAGTCCCGCCAAGGGAGCTGCCACCTTCCAATGCGCCAATTTCTCGCGTAGCTCGCTTTTGAACATCACCACACGAGTGTCGACGAAATCCTTCACCTCGTGCTTAAGTTCGGCGACAATCGAGGCTAAACTGCGCGCCGATTGATTTGACTCGGCATGATTATGCATGATGGTTAGACCTCCAGACCCGCAACATAAATCCGGCCAGGAATGCACCGCCCGCAACCAGAGCAGCGAGCTGAAGGGGGTTCTCTGTCGCGCTACGTTCTATGCGAGCTCCCGCCCGGTGTAGTAGAACTCGCGATTCGGCTGCTACCGAGGAAGATTGCTCTGCCAGCGACGAATAGGAGCGCCCAGCCCGTGCGCGAGCTTTTTGATAGGTCGCGAGCACGCCCGCTTTGAGCCTCTCGACCGGCGTCACCTCTGGCGCCTTGGGTCGTACGAGAGGCACCGGTTTCAAAGTAGGACTGGTTCCGAAATTCAGAGTCTCAGATCGTTGAGCCATGGTTTGTTCCCCTGACATCGAACATTCTGATGGAGGGAATGGCCCTTAAGGTTTCCGGCATTCGAGAGGATTTCGTGGCCGAGCGGGGCTGCCGGAGGGTGTCCCCCCCGGCAAGCCTGTGGCCCAGCAGCCTTGAATGCTGAGAAGGTCAAGCCACTTTGCGTAAGTTGCCTCGGCCTTCCTGATCATTCGCGGGGGCATGGGGCTCCCGCGTCCCAACGAGCAATCGGTATAGCCAGGTGAGCACCACCGCCCCGCCAATGGCGACGAGAATGGTGTAAATCAGCCCGCCTTGGCCTTGGAACCCGAGGGCGCGCATCATCCAACCGCCGACCATTGCGCCCACGATGCCAATCACTACGTCCATGAATGGGCCGTATCCGGAGCCGCGCATGATCTTCCCTGTTGCCCAGCCCGCAATCAGCCCGACGACGATCCATGAAAGTAAATGCATATGACCACCTTTCTGGTCTTTCTTTTGCCCCGCCTCGACCGCTATGCCGTCTTGCGGGTTTTCGGAATTACTTCCTTATCCACATTGCCTTGCGTGTCGGTTCGAAGTTCCTCGTGACGTACTTCATCCGACACTCGCTTCGTGTCTTGGACCTGACGCTTCCCGACGTGGACCTCCTCGTTCACGACCGGCTTCTTCTCCACGTGGACGCGTTCTTCGCTCAGGGGAACACGGACTTCCTGCTCTCCCGAACCTATGTGCGCGCCGGTTGCTTCTCGTCCCGTACCCGGAACCCGCTCAACCACGAGCTCCTCGCGCACGGTGGGAACTTCGATGCTTTGCTTCTCTGTCACGACTTCTTTTCGGAGTCGCACTTCTCCGCGCGAGACCCGCTCTTTATGTACGCGAAGAATCTCACCGAGGAGCTGAATGCGTTGGCCAGACTGAGCGGGGCTGGTATGGGGCCGAGCTTGCAATTCTTCCGACGCCGTACCCACATCCGCGCCGTTCTGTTGCAGAATGGAAAGCACCTTGGTCGCCCTCTCCGGACCAGCATGCACGGTGACCAAGACACCGCCTCTCCCCAGCTCGGAGTTGAAGTATCGAGCTTGTTGTTCGGGAATTCCCGATTCCTGCAACGAATACTCAAGGTCACTTGCCGGTTCGGTATGCTCCTGCTTTCCAAATCGATTGGTGAGCCGATCCCAAAATTTGCCAACCGAGCCTTCGTGGTGAGGTGTGGCAACGCCGATCTCATCTTCCGCGAACCCTGAAGCTCTTAGTTCCTCAATCGCGTTTTCGGCTCTCGTTTCGTCTCTAAAAAATCCGGCAATCGCCGCCTTGGTTGTCCCGGGAATTCTTGTTGTCGTATTCGCCATAATGAAATTGCTCCAATGTGGTTTGGTTGTTTCTGTTGTTTGGGTAGTGCCTCACGCAAGTCGTAAGGCGCACGTCGAGCAGCTTCCCGTCCCTCGAAGGGGGCCGTTGATCAACGAGCCAGCTCGTGCACGCTCGTCGTCAATAGACTCACCCTAACGACTGGCCTAATCTGATTCGATCGGTTTGACGCTGTATGGAACTTTCAATATCGCTGTAAGGCTTCTAACCGCTTCTCTGCAAAGGCCACGTGCTCAGCGCACAGACGCATCCTTAACCGATCGGGCGGGTCAGCGGCTTGGTAAGACAAAGGGCAGGCCGGTCTCAGATTCGGGCCTTCAGGTGAGCCTCGCTCGGCTACTTGCAGCAGAGGTGGTCGCCAAAGCCGTCGCTGCCGGTTGAGGGGGTGCCTCCCTGTCCAGGATCTACCCCCGACTGAGACCTGGTTAGCACCCAACCGTAGCTCACCAACTCTCATCTGAAAAGTCAGCGCCTCCTAGGACATGCACGCATACCTTTACAAATCGTGGCAGACCGTCCAGCTCATGCTTGAGAAGTTCTTCGTTTTGCTGCCTCAATTGATCTTGGGAGGCATCGTTTTTCTGGTTTTTGTCGGGCTGGCTCTGGTTATGCGTTGGGGGGTAGAGAGATTATCGGGTCGCTATCAATACGCCAGAAATCTGGCCTTAGTGTTGGGGCGCCTGGCGCAGGCCGTGGTATTGGCCTTCGGGTTGCTGGTGGCAGCCACGGTGGTGGCACCTTCATTTCACACTGCAGATCTGATTAAAGTATTGGGCGTTGGGGGTATTGCGATTGGTTTCGCCTTTCGCGACATTCTCCAGAATTTTTTAGCCGGTATCATCCTTCTCTTACACCAGCCCTTCCGCTTGGGGGATCAGATCAGAATCGACGAATTTGAAGGAACCGTTGAGGCCATTGAAACCCGTGCGACGGTGATTAAGACCTACGACTCTCGTAGAGTAGTGATCCCGAATTCCGAAGTCTTTACCAAAGCGCTGATCGTTAACACGGCATACGAGAGCCGGCGGGCAGAGCAGGTCGTAGGTATCGGATACGGAGATGATATTGAGACCGCGAAACGGGTCATTGTCAAGGCTCTAAGCAGAATTGAAGGAGTGCTCGACAATCCTGCCCCTCAGGTGCTCGTGGTTGAGCTGGCGGATTTTAATGTGCAGCTGCTGGTCAGGTACTGGCTGGCTTCTACGGAACAGGAGAAGCTGCTCGAAGTTCGCGATCGTGCCATGATGGCGATCAAGGAGAGCCTGAACCAGGCGGGAATTGATATGCCCTATCCCACCAGCCAAGTTCTGTTTCACGATCAAACTGAGGAAAGCGATGGCGACCGCTCACGACAAAGAGAAGGTTGGCCGGTGAGACGCGGTGATAGTCCACAACCAAGGAGCATTGCTGCGGTCATTCACCATTCACTTACGAATCAGTCGAAGGAACCGGGCGAAAAACGCGATGCAGCGTAACAGCAATGCCAAGGGCAAATCATAGTCAGGCGTAAGCGCAGCGAACAGCGGCCCCGGGTGATCCTAGAAGAAGGAAAGGCGACGCGCTGGTTCGGTTGGAATCGACGAAAGCACAAGACGAAAGAATACATGGATCGGCCAATCAGCTCTCCCCAGGGACAAAAGTTTCAAGTGGCTGGGCATCCCCCCACCGTGCTTACCTATAGGCAGATCGCTTTAGCGGCCGTGCTGATCTGTGCCGTTGTGGCTGCATCAGGGCAGACGGGACCGACCGCTAATCCCGGTCAGGCGCCGCGGACGGCGCCGCAGACCGAAGAGGTGCTGCCTTCCTACGAAGGGCAAAAAGTGCTTTCGGTTGAGCTTGCCGGCCAGCCCAATCTCAATACCGACGCTCTTCTGCCTTTGATTGAGCAGCGCGCCGATGAGCCTTTTGCGCGAAGCAAGACAGATGCGACGATCAAGGCCCTTGAAAATAAAGGCTATCAGGCAGTTGAGCTGGATATTCGACCGGAAGCCGATGGCATCCGCGTGTTGTTTGTTCTGCAACCGGCGGTCTACTTCGGCATCTACAACTTTCCCGAAGCAACCACGAAATTTGCCTATTCGCGCCTATTGCAGATCACCGATTATCCCCCGCGCGGACCCTACACTCCGCTTGATATCAATAGCTCACAGCGACATCTCACGCGATTCTTTCAACAGAGCGGCTTCTTCGAGGTGGAGGTAAAACCCGAAATTGAAGTGGATAAAGCGCACGGCATCGTGAATGTCGTCTTTCATACCAACTTTGGCCGGCATGCGAAATTTGGAACAATTGACATCTCCGGAGCCACGCCGGAGGAGACAGCCCATCTTGAACATGCCCTCCGTTCCTGGATCGGACGATTACGCTCGTCAGCGCTGATCAAGGGAAAGCCCTATTCTCTGAAGCGCGTGCAAAATGCCACGGCTTACCTGAACACGGTGCTGATGAAACAGGGATTTCTTGGCGCCCAGGTGAAGTTAGTGGGAGCCGAATACGATCCCGACACTAACCGCGCGAACATCCACTTTAATGTCAATACCGGTCCCAAAGTCGACGCCCAGGTTACCGGTGTTCACCTGTGGAGCTGGACAAAACGCAATCTCTTGCCCGTGTATCAGCAGGCGGGCATCAACCCAGAGATTATCCAGGAAGGCCGCCAAAACCTTCTTTCGTATGTGCAGAAGAAAGGGTTCTTCGATGCCCAGGTCACTGCCGACGTCAACCAACAACCCAATAAGGAGATGATCGTCTATCGGGTGAACCGGGGTGCCCGGCACAAAGTGACCAATGTAGAGGTCGCTGGCAATCGTCGCTTCTCGAGCCGGGATCTGCTTTCTCGCGTTACCGTAGAGAAGAAAAGCCGCTGGTGGCTCCTCTCGCATGGACATTACAGCCAACAATTAGTGCGCGAAAGCGTGAACAATTTGAAGAAGATCTACGCGGCCGAGGGCTACAGCTCCGCTACCGTTACCCCACAGGTTGTCAACCATGGGGGCGACATCGGAGTCGTCTTTCGCGTCGAGGAAGGACCTCAAGATACGGTCGCAACCCTGCGGCTTGAAGGAAACACCACCCAGAGCATCGCTCAGCTGGCGCCGCACGGCCTAAAGGTCGAGGATGGGCAGGCCTACTCACAAAAGAGGGTCGATGATGATCGGGGCATCATTTTGGCGCACTATCTAACCAGCGGGTATTTGAATGCCAGTTTTAGGGCAACCGTTGCGCCGGTGGATAAACAACACCCTCACCAACTGGTGGTTGTTTACCACATCCTAGAAGGACCGCAGGTGCGCATCGCGCAGGTAAACACCATCGGACGAAAACACACCCGGCCGGAGGTGATTAATCGTACGGTCGCGATGCGAACCGAACAAGCGTTGCGCGAGGATCAGATGTTGATCAGTGAAGATGAGCTCTATAACCTGGGCATCTTCGATTGGTCGGAAATTGATCCTCGCCGGGCGATAACCACTCAGACCCAAGAGGACGTGCTCGTCAAGGTGCACGAGGCCAAGCGGAACATAATGACTTACGGGTATGGTTTCGAGGTAATCAATCGTGGCGGCAGTGTGCCCGGAGGTACGGTGGCGCTGCCCGGTATTCCTCCCGTAGGGGTATCGCAGAATTTCCGGACCAGCGAAAAGACTTTTTATGGACCGCGAGGCTCCATCGAATATACGCGCAGGAATGTTCGCGGTAGAGCTGAGTCCCTTACCCTCTCGGGCCTGGCGGGGAGGCTCGATCAGCGCGCTCTCACGACCTACGAGGACCCGCACTTTCGCCAGACGAACTGGTCCTCGCAATTTAGCCTGCAGGGCGAACATAACAGCCAAAACCCGATTTTTACATCGCGACTGGGACAGATCGGATGGCAGCTCCAGCACCCCTTAAATCCCGACAAGACCAATAATGTATTTTTGCGATACGACTTCAGCGAAACCGGGATTACCCGCTTGCTGATTCCGGGTCTCATCCCCTCCCAGGATCTGCACGTGCGGCTGTCAACCTGGGCGGCGAACTTTATTCGCGACACCCGCGACAATGTGCTCGACGCTCACAAGGGCATTTACGAGAGTTATGAGTTTGATTTCAATCCCCACGCGCTTGGCTCGAGCGTCGATTTCGTCAAGCTTTTAACGCAGGCTGCGTACTACAAGAAGATACCCGCCGATATTATCTGGGCGAATAGCTTGAGGATCGGTATTGAGGAGCCATTTGCGGGAAGCCATGTGCCGCTTAGCCAGGAGTTTTTCTCCGGCGGAGGGAGCACCTTGCGAGGCTTCCCCCTAAACGGGGCCGGACCGCAACGCAAGCTGGTGGCCTGCGGAACCCCAGGCGTAGCCAGTACCTGTTCCTTGATCACGGTTCCCCAGGGTGGTAAGCAGCTGTTGATCCTGAACACAGAATTCAGGGTTCCGGTACCGCTCAAGCAGGGACTCAGTATGGTGGGCTTCTACGACGGCGGCAATGTGTTTCTACACGTGGGTTTTCACGGCCAGTATACAAATACGGTCGGCATTGGCATTCGCTATGCCACCCCCATCGGGCCGGTTCGCTTCGATATTGGCCACAACTTAAATGCGCCCCCAGGAATCAAATCTACGCAATATTTTGTAACCATAGGGCAGGCATTTTGAGCACCGCACCGCAATTACCACCTGAATATCGACCTCGCTCCGGTCCGCGGGAAGTACCGCGCGAAAAGCAGCGCAAGCGAACGGCCTGGCAAAAGGTGCTTGCCTGGACCGCAGGGGTGGTCGTCGGTATCCTCTTGCTGCTAGTTATAACAGCAGTCGTCCTAGTTCATAGCCAAGCCGTGCATCGCTATATCTTGCGAGTGGCGCAAGAGAAAGCTACGGCTGCTCTAGGCACCCGAGTTAGCCTGCGCGACTTTGGTCTGCATTTTTCTGGCATAAGTCCGGTTTTGGATCTTTACGACGTCTCGATCAGCGGAGCGCCTCCTCACATCAGTCCGCCGCTTGCTAAAGCCGAGCGGCTGCATGTTGCGCTCACCATAGCGTCCGTTCTCCACCGGAACTGGTACGTCGATGACATTGACTTGGTTAAGCCGGTCGTGCGTGTCCAGGTCGATCCTCAGGGCGCTAGCAATCTTCCCACGCCCGCCGCAAGCAGCGGTAAAAGCAAAACCAACCTATTTGATCTGGGTATACGTCACGCTAAGCTCGAAGATGGCGAGCTTTTCTACAATGACCGCAAGGCGCTCCTAAGCGCCGAGCTCGATGAGCTGAACTTTGTCGCGAGCTACGACGTCGGAGAACACAGCTATTCAGGCCGCTTGGGGTATCGTGACGGGCGGCTATTGATGGAGAACTTCGCTCCCATACCCCATGCGTTCGATGCAGAGTTTGTAGCTTCGCCCGAGACATTTACTTTAAAACGAGCGCAATTGCGGAGTGGGAGCTCGAGCGTCGAACTGAGAGGGGTAGTCAACGACTACGGAAATCCGCACATCAAGGCAGACTACGTGGCCAGTGTCGATTCTAGTGAGTTTCGCCGCATCCTGCGCAATCCATCCGTTCCGGCAGGCGTGATTCGGGCAGGAGGGAGCCTTACCTATGTTGGTCAAAATAATCGGCCCTTACTCGAATCGGTGACGGTTGATGGCAACCTAAGCAGCCAGGAAATACTGGTTCGAACCTCGAGCTTTGAACAAGCAATTCGCGATTTATCTGCGAGCTACAAGGTCGCGAGCGGTAACCTGCTGATTCCCGCCATGCGCGCAAGGTTGCTCGGCGGCGAGTTGACGGCGACGCTTGTCATGCGTGCCCTCGCCGGCAATACTCACTCGCACGCGACGGCCGCTCTACGCAGTCTGTCACTTAAATCTGCTCAAGCGCTTGCGAACTCTTCCGCTATGCGCGAAGTCGGCGTCTCGGGTGTCCTGAACGGGACGGCCGACGCCACTTGGGGCAAGACCATGGACGACCTGGTTGCGCGTGTCGACGCCACCGTCAAGGCACAGGTCGGTGGCAACAAAACCGCAACTCCAGCCCCCCTGGACGGTACTCTTCACGCCAACTACGACGCCAAGCACAAGCTGGTCGAGGTGAGGAACAGTTTCTTGAGAACGCGGCAAACCTCATTAACCATGGCCGGGACACTGAGCGGTAGCTCTGCGCTCGAACTCCATCTCCAGGCAAATGATCTTCACGAGCTCGAAGCGTTAACGGCGGCGGTCCGGCCCACCGCCCCTCCGCTTGGCCTCTTCGGAGTTGCCTCTTTCGAGGCCCGAGTAACCGGAGATACGACATCCCCGAAAATTGACAGCCGCTTGAATGTGGCCAACCTCAAAGTAAGAGGAACGGCCTGGCGCCAGTTGCGGGCCAGTATCAGTCTTAGCCCCTCCGCCATCAATCTTGAAAATGGCGAACTCGATGCCGTCGGTCGCGGGAAAGCGACTTTCGCGCTGGGCGCTAAACTTCAACGTTGGTCCTTTACTGAGAACAGCCCCGTGCAGCTTTCGCTCGAGGCAAACCAGATCGATGTCGGCGAGATTGCGCGCGGAGCGGGTGTCCAGCTGCCGATCGCTGGATTGTTGACAGCTGCAGTCGCGATGCACGGATCGGAACAGAACCCTGTCGGCAATGGCAGAATTTCCCTCTCCAACGGGAAAATTCAAGACGAACAGATAAAATCCCTGGGCTTGCGATTTAATGGCAGCGGCGACTCATTGCTGGCCGATTTGGACGCGCAAATTCCGGCGGGCGCGGCGAACGCAAAAGTCACGCTGCGCCCTAAGCAAAAATTCTATGAAGTCGAGCTTCACGCTAACGGGGTTCAGCTCGATCAACTTGAGGCGGTCAAGCAACGAGGGGTTCCGCTAACCGGAGTTTTGAATCTAAACGCCGAGGGTAAAGGCAGTTTTGACAATCCCGGCTTGAGTGCCACCGCGGAAATACCGCAGCTCGACATCCGAGGCCAAAGGATCAGCGGGATCAAATTGCGGACGGTTGTAGCCGATCACGTTGGCACCTTCGATTTACGCTCGGATGTGGTCAACACCTCGATCCTTGGCCATGGCACGGTGCGGCTCACGGGTGACTACGAAACCGATGCCAAGCTGGACACGCAGGTAATTCCCTTTGAGCCCCTCATCGCTATTTATGCCCCTTCCCAGGCGACCAATA
>JAFAPG010000640.1 GCA_019247235.1 Acidobacteriota bacterium | reverse complement strand
ATGCCCAATCCAAGCCAGTTCGGCTTCGACTTGGCTCCGCAGAAACTCGATAGTCGCGCGCGCGTAAAGGTCGAGCGAAAACCTCTCGGCAATGCCAGAGAGGTGCTCGTTTCGGGCGCGTAAATGAGCGCTGCGCGCCTCGAGGACCCCTTCCCGCGCCCTGGGATCAAGAACCTGAAATAGACCTACCCGGGCAAGAAAGGCGTCAAGCGAGCGTGCGTTGGCGCCGCTGAATTCGGTCAGCTTCGAAATTAAGGCCTTCCGTCCAGAAGCCGTAATCGCATACTGCAGCCGGGTTTGGCCACGCCGGCCTGCGACCGTCTTCCTCGTCACCCAGCCCTGCTCGGCGAAGCGTCGCAGCAACGGGTACACCAGGTTGTTGTGCAAATTCGCCTGACCGAGGATCAGACCTGCCTGGTGCTTTAGCTGATAACCGTGCTTCGGCCCGCTGAGCAGCGTAGCCAATACAACTATGTCAGTCATGACAGTGTCATTAATGACATATTACGGGAAACTTGTCAATGCCGAGAGAGGAGCGGGTCAGCACTGGGGAGTCGGACTGGACGGCCGGTCGTTCCGTAGCCTGGAATTCGGTCCCCGGTCAGACGCGTGAAGGAAGGAGGTTAGTGAAAGGCGAAACTCAGCCCGTCGTGCCTGGCCATAGCGTATGCGGTCCCGCGACGCCGCAATATCTAATGCAGTATTTGTTTCTGATGAGCGGGGAAATGTCTGGACGACCGCACACCGGTTTGCACCTCACCAACAACGTCTTTGCTGAGAGCACGGAGCTTACGCAAATTTTACTGCTGGGCCGCGGGCACTCCTGGTGAACCTTGCGAACGTGGTGAAATACCAGCTCGTAGATATCAACCAGGGCGCCACCTCCGCGATCAGGTCCTTAACTGCACCCCGAGGTGGAGCCGCATGACATGCACTTATAACACGAGCCATTGCGCACCATAATCGAGCCACAGACGTGACAGCTGGGGGCGTCGCCTAGGTCGACCATCTCCGCCAAGGCATCGGCGGCGTGCACTGAACTAGCGCCGAGGCTGCGGGCTTCCGATTTCGGCGCCGTCGAGGAGCCATTCAGCTCTCTAACCTCAGGCATCTGAGGACCGCCCGGAGATAGCTTAGGCCGCAAATTCTCAAACAGCAGCTGCTGTTGCCCGGTCAAGAAACGCAACTGCAGCCAGCGGAAGATATAATCCATGATCGACTTGGCAAAACCAATGTCGCCATTGTTGGTCCAGCCACTCGGTTCAAAGCGCGTGTGCGCAAATTTCTCACACAATAGCTTCAAGGGCACGCCGTGCTGGAGAGCAAGTGATATGGCGCAGGCGAAGCTGTCCATCAAACCGGAGACCGTCGAGCCTTCCTTAGCCATAGTGATAAAGATTTCTCCCGGGCTGCCGTCGCGGTAAAGACCTACGGTGATGTAGCCTTCGTGTCCGCCCACATTGAATTTGTGGGTAATGGACATTCGCTCATCATCCAGCTTGTGGCGCACGGCGCGAGGTGGGGCGTGCTGGTCTTGCTCTTCGACGGTAGGCGCGGGCAGGGCCGCACGTCCGGGAGCGGCGGCCTCGGCGGTCTTGGTTCCGGCCGCCGACAGGGGTTGGGACTTCTTGCAACCGTCCCGATAGATGGCTACGGCTTTGAGGCCTAGCTTCCAAGCCTGAATATAAGCTTCCATGATTTCTTCGGTGGTGGCCGCCTCGGGCAGATTCACCGTCTTTGAAATGGCTCCTGAGATGAACGGTTGGGCAGCGGCCATCATCCGGAGGTGTCCCAAGTAATGGATGCTGCGCGTTCCTTTGGCCGGTTTGAAGGAACAATCAAAGACCGCCAGGTGATCATCTTTGATGTGGGGTGCGCCTTCAATCGTCCCGGTGGCGTCGATGTAGCTGACGATGGCGTCGGCCTGCTCGTGCGAATACCCCAATTTGAATAGTGCCGTGGGTACGGTGTTGTTCACGATCTTAATCATGCCACCGCCCACCAGCTTCTTGTATTTCACAAGCGCCAGATCGGGCTCGATGCCGGTGGTGTCACAATCCATGAAGAAGCCGATGGTGCCGGTGGGGGCGAGCACGGTCACTTGCGAGTTGCGGTAACCGTACTTCTCGCCATGAGCCAGGGCTTCGTCCCAACAGGTCTTCGAAGCTTCGTAGAGCGCCGCGGGCACAGTATTCTTATTTATATTGTTGACCGAGGCACGGTGCATACGAACAACATCGAGAAACGGTTCGCGGTTGATGTAAAACCCGGGGCAGGCTCCGCCTCGACGAGCCAGCGTATCGGGCTGGTAAGAACCGAGGACGTCTTTCCTCTCACCGCGCTCGACGTCTTGTCCGAGGTTGCTATCAGAAAGTCCCCGACGAGTAGGTTCGGTCGCGGGCATAATTGGCGGGCAGAGCTCGGCAATACGGCTGGATTGTAGGTAGGCTTCTCCGCACATGATGGCGGTTACGCAAGCGCTGTAATCGCGACCCGCGTCGGAGTCATAGGGTAAGCCGCAGGCCATCAGCAAGGCACCGAGATTTGCGTATCCAAGACCCAGAGGTCGGTAATCATGAGAGTTCTTTCCGATCGTCTCCGTTGGGTATCCAGCGTTGTCGACAATGATTTCCTGGGCGGTGATCAACAGGTCGATGGCGTGACGATAAGCTTCAACGTCAAAGCTACCGTTAGGCGCGAATTTCAATAGATTGAGGCTGGCCAGGTTGCAAGCCGAATCATCCAAAAACATATATTCACTACAGGGATTGGAGGCATTGATGCGGGCGGTATTTTTAGAGGTGTGCCAACGATTGATCGTAGTATCGAACTGCATGCCTGGATCACCGCATCGCCAGGTAGCGTCGGCAATCTTGTACAGCAGGTCCTTCGCTTTGAACGTTTGCACGGGGCGACCGTCTTTGATCGCCCGGGTTGAAAATTCCGTATCGCGCAGAACCGCGTACATAAAGTCATCAATCACGCGGACCGAATTATTGGCATTTTGAAAGAAGATGGACGAATAGGCTTCTGCATCGGGCGAGGAGCCGTCATACCCCATGGTGACCAGAGCGTGGGCCTTGGCTTCCTCCTTGGATTTGCACTCGATGAAATCAATGATGTCAGGATGATCGACGTTGAGGATCACCATTTTCGCCGCACGACGGGTTTTCCCTCCCGATTTGATTACGCCGGCAAAGGCGTCAAATCCCTTCATAAAGCTAAGCGGCCCGCTGGCCGTTCCTCCGCCGCTTAAGGTTTCACTGGACGAACGTAGAGGCGAGAGGTTGGTGCCGGTACCAGAGCCCCATTTGAACAACATGCCCTCGGTTTTCGCCAGAGTGAGGATGGAATCAAGAGAATCCTGGACGGAGTTAATGAAACAAGCAGAGCACTGCGGCTTTTTGTAGCCAGTGGCGCCAAATTCGATGCGGTGAGTCGCGGAATTCCAGTGCCAATTCTGGCCATCAGAATTCGGTTCAATGCGGTCGCAGCCTACGTTGAACCATACCGGGGAATTAAAGGCGGCATACTGCCGAATCAACAAATACACCAGTTCGTCATGAAAAGTCGCACCATCCTCGGAGTTGCGAAAGTAGCCTTGCGTCAATCCCCAGTCGCGAATGGTCTCCGCCACCCGGGAAACCAATTGGCGCACACCGCTTTCCCGCTCGGCCGTGCCCAGTTGACCATGCAAGTACTTGCTGGCGACGATATTGGTGGCCGTCATCGACCAGTCTTTGGGCACCTCCACATCTTTTTGTTCAAAGATGATTCCCCCCTTCGAATCAGTAATGGTTGCGGTGCGCCGCTCCCATTCGACCTCCTCATAAGGCGAACTGCCGGCTTTCGTGAAAAGCCGCCGGAAGGTGAGGCCAGAAGCCTTAGCCTTGGGCAGGGAATTCGAACCGGTATTGACAGATGTCTGCGCGTGAATCTCGGCCATGTTGATTTCGCTCCTAAAGCCTGAAATGTCGTAAGCAAAGCGTGCTTCTGCGTACGTGAATCTCACCGCCTCCTTCGTAAGGGCCGTCAGAAGCCAGACGGCAACGGACAAACCGTCGCGAATGATCCTCGAAGAAAATCGCCGGCGAAAGAACCGTCCTCAGGCCCAGCTTCCCAAGCCGACCTGGGCTCGGCGCGGTTAAGGGGAGTGGCCGCGTCAGACGAGCCTGGTTGAGGGTTTATCTCGGATGCGCTCTTTTCTGCTGCGCGAATCCAGCC
This sequence comes from Acidobacteriota bacterium, assembly GCA_019247235.1. Lineage (GTDB taxonomy): Bacteria > Acidobacteriota > Terriglobia > Terriglobales > Acidobacteriaceae > Gp1-AA145. Next base: position 5,182 of record JAFAPG010000640.1, on the reverse strand, counting down.
TTCAAATGTTCGCTGTGCGCGCAAGCGCTCAGTCCGATCTTCGATTACCGCATAACGGGCAAAACAACAGCCTGAAACCAGCCGAGGCCGGGCCGGGTTGCCGGGCAGGAACAAGCGCCCCAGCGCCATGCCCAGATCATCGGCTTCACTGATTTGAAATAGCGCCAGCATGCGGGTGCTGCCCGCGTCGCCCTGCCCAGCTTCACGCGCTAAGCCTGTCCCGGGACAGACTTCCTCAGCTAAGGCAAAAATTCCCGGTTTCGCTGGGGCCAGCAGCATGCCAAGACTTGATTCACAGCGGAACCAGCCAGACCACTCTAGTCGGCCATGCCGAGAAATAGGCTTGATGCCGTGCCGAGCGAGCGAATCATTGACCAGCTTTGCTATATCTTCCATTGCCTGCTCCCCCTGCCCGGCACGGCCTGCGCTGCTATGATGAAATGGCTCGATTCAAGCTGGCTGTCCACGCCTGCCCCGTCAGGGCATCAAACCGCCGCCAGCCAAAAGTCACCGCAGTTTGCTTGATTTGTGGGCGACGCAGAGGTCACCTCGGCCAGAAGCGTCGCCCGGTTTGGGTTTCTGTTTCGCCTCCTGCTACACCCCCTTGCCGATTGGACGCATTCGACTGGGGTCTTGGAGGCGACTGTTTTACTGCCTCTGGGATAGCAACAGTACTGCTCTATGTTGTATATGTCAACCATTAATCACTATATATTGTATCGTATTGAATTACTGAGTGAATGCCCGGTTAAAGGCCTTCTTTTCCACATGCTAGACGGCGAAACTGTGTCGACCGGAGTGGGCAGGGGCGAAGGGGGAGCGACAATTGTTCTCGAGGACTACGTAGATGTCCTCGAAGATCTCGCGGCGCGCAACCCGTACAAGACCGTCGCTTGACTCCACCAGATAATCTCCGGGGTCGCCGCGGTGCTCGCGACCGAGCGGATCGGTGAATGCGATTGCCTGAGTCAGGCGTTTTGCACGCACCAAAAAGCGAGTGCGATAGATGTTCCAATCGTCGGACATACCATCAGGCTCCAGACTTCAAGCTGTAGCTTCGAGCGTTGGGCGTTGGCTCTCTAACGTGTTGTCTTTGGAACGATGACCAGCCGGCTGGAATTTCGTTCGAGGTGATGTGAATGTACTCGCAGAACTGACCGTGGTCAATTCTGAAATATCAGTGCACTTCCGAATTCCGTGGGCGCAAAAAGAGGGAGCGCATAAAAATCCAAGCTCTCGCGAAAACCGCGCCCGGAGCGGCTTCCGGCGGAGTCAGAAATTCACTCCTGTGCACGCCTCTTTTTTTGTAGGCAATTTATCCACATGTCAAGCACAGGAAATACAGAGGCCGACGTCGCGGCTGTCTCGAAAAGCTTTACTTCGCAAGGATCGTTCAATGTCTTCGACGCCGCGCTGAGCGCTGGCGATACTCGGTGGACGGTTCCGTTGTGGCCGGATGCATCGGTGGCTTCCCCGGCAAAAAACAGCGTGCCTTCAAGCGCTGAACCCAGCACCTTCTGCGAGCCCTCGCCGCCTGCTCTCACATAGCTATACGCGCCGCGGGAGAACGAATCCCGAGCCCAGTCATGAAAGTGGCCAGTCGTTAAATGTGCTTCGAGCTGCGCTTTTTCGACGAAAAGTGAGCTGCTTAGACTTCGCAGGGCCGTGTCAATGATCGTGGTCTCGTTTCTGCCGATGTCACTCGCCTGAATCTACGTGCGCAGAACCCCCTCAGACGCGGGAGAGTTTCTTGACCATCTCAATAGCTACAGAATTACTTTCGGTGAAATCATCGCGTCTGGCTGCTTTTGCGGTAAATCGTGGTACTGCTGAAGCGCGGATTCAATGCCGCTCTCGCTCATGGTCTTCGAAAGTATCGGCGATGGATTTTCCGCCCGCGAGAGCCTCCGCGTGGGCAAGCATTTGGTCAAGAGAGTCCCTGGCGAACAATCTACCACCCAGCACAACCGCATTGACCTTTTTCGTATTTGCAATATCGACGAGCGGATTCGCGTCGAGCAGCAGCAGATCCGCAATCTTTCCTTTCTCGATCGTTCCCTCCTCGTTTTCTCTGCCCATGAAGATTGCGGGGTTACGGGTCGCGGTCTGCAATGCTGCCATCGGCGATAAGCCAGCTTTTACCAGTAACCCCAGCTCGTCATGCAAGCTGAATCCCGGAAAACAGAATGGGTTTAGAACATCGGTTCCCGCTAAAATTTCGACCCCTGCGCGATGCATCGCGCCCACTAGCTCCAGGCTTTTCTTGAATGCTCGCTTGCGATAGGCGAGTTCTTGCGGAGTATCGCCCTTGGTTACCGGATTCTTTCCCCTCCCCCATTGGCCTTTGACTGAGCGAGGCATGTACTTCAGCCGCGGGTCGCGAACAAAGGATGCGTCATCTAGGTAGGCGTAAGCGCGAAGAACGGTCAGAGTTGGAACCTGCCAGGTTCCATTCTTCTTGAAAGTTTCAAAAAGCCGCTCCGCTTTATCTGCATCATAGGTTTCGAGTAAATTGTACTTTTGTGCCAGCCACGCTGCTACGCCTTTGAACGAGGATGGCTTCGAATCTGCTACCCGTTCTCGAAACTCATTCTGCGCCGCCTTCATCAATTCGTCTTCGCGCCTGGAGCACGCCTGCAAGATTCCAGTGAGGTGCTCGATGCTCTTTTGCCCAGCATCGGAGGCTTCCTTTGCCGTGATGGTCATAGTGACATGCCCTGCAAAAGCAATGCCCTGTTTTTTGGCTTCGTCAGCAATGGCGAAATAAGCGTCACGCGGCAGAAAAGAATAAACCTTGATGAAATCTGCGCCCTGCGACTTGGCGATCAACACTGCCTGTCGCGCTTCGGCTGCGTTCTTAACCGAAACCGAGCCCGGCCAGAAGGGCTTGGGCCCGTCAATAATTGCGCTGGCGATGATCATGTGGGGCCCGACGAGTTCCCCCTTTTCAACCTGTTCGCGCCAGCGATGGTGGACATCGGCTCCCCACATCAGGCGCACACCTGTGACGCCATTGGCGATGAATAGGGGAAGGTAGTCGGCTTCATACCAGTGGACGTGCATATCCCACAGGCCCGGAATGAGGAACTTTCCCGAGGCGTCGACTATGTCGGCTTGTTTGGGTGCGCCGATTTTGCCGGTGTCGCCCAGTTCCGCGATGCGCCCTCCGCTCACTACGACCGTGGAGTCGGGCCGGGCGGGTGCACCCGTCGCATCAATGATGGTGACGTGAGTGAAGACGAGGGCCTTCTCATTCGCAAGTGCCGGCCGCGCGACGGCGAAGAATGCAAGCCCTAGCGCGAGTATTCGAACGGCTTTTCTCAATTGATTCTCCGAGCGATCTCCTGGCCGGGAACTGCGCGCTCGACGGGCCAAGCATCCATGAAGTTCTAAGCCATCCATCTCACCACCGCCGTCCAGTTGCACTGAACATGCCCGAATTGCCCATGATTCGGGATGGGACCCGAGAGCAAACACCCGCCCTGCACTGTCGTTGACACTGGCGATTTCCTCTTTCAGCACCGCAGCGCGAGATTCTGAAACATTCGCGCTTATGACACATCCGGAGCTCGCGCAACGAGCAAGGATAGAGCGGAGAAAATCCTCCGCCCCACCCTTCGATCGGAGGTACCGGCGCGCAAGACCGCTGTCGTCTAAAGAAGCCGATTTAGCGGGTCGCCAATGCGGGTTCGAGCTTGCCTGATTTTATGGCTTCGAAACGTTGATTGATCTCGTCCCAGTTCACAACATTCCACCAGGCAGCCAAATACTCAGGACGGCGATTGTTGTACTTCAGGTAATACGCGTGTTCCCAGACATCGTTGCCAAAAATCGGATAGAGTCCCTGGGAAAGAGGGTTGTCCTGGTTGGGAGTGCTGATGACTTGCACCTCGCCACCAGGCTTTCCGGCAAGCCAAACCCAACCGCTGCCGAACTGCTTGGCGCCGGCATCATTGAATTTTGTCTTGAAGTCATTGAAACTGCCGAAAGTTTTCTTGATGACGTCGGCGACTGGCCCGGTCGGATCTCCGCCGCCTTTGGGCTTCATGATCTTCCAGAACATGGTGTGATTGACATGTCCTCCGCCATTGTTGCGAACCACGGTGCGAATATCTTCAGGAACAGAGCTGAGATCACGGATCAGATCTTCTGCGCTCTTCGACTGCAGCTGGGGATGTTTTTCTAGCGCCGCGTTTAAATTCTTCACGTAGGTGCCATGATGCATATCATGGTGCAGTTTCATGGTTTGTGAGTCAATGACGGGCTCCAAGGCAGAATAGTCGTAGGGCAAAGGGGGTAATTCGTGCGCCATAAATTCTCCTCCGAATGGAAAGATGAATACTCCAGGTAGAACGATTCAGAAGCACAGGCAAAGCAGAAAGCCCGGAAGCCGTGAATCGCAACCGTGGCAAAAAGCAGCGTTCGACAAGCGAAATACCTCGGCAGCTTGTCCGTGATCAACTTCTATTGTCTATCAATTCGCTGACATTTGCACGTTGCTGGAGTATCGATCCTTGTATTCCCGACGCCTGTAAAATATGCGATTCACAGCTCGCGCCCGGCCGAAATCTGATAGCCTTTTTCACGCAACTCCCTAAGGAGGCACTCATGGCAGTCAAAGCCATTCCTGACGGCTATCATTCCGTCACTCCCTATTTGATCGTCAAAGGCGCATCTCGGGCCATTGACTTTTATCAAAAAGCTTTCGGGGCCCAGGAAATCATGCGCTTCCCTGGACCGAACAATAGCGTTATGCATGCAGAACTCCAGATCGGCGATTCACGAATCATGCTGGCGGATGAAGCCGAAGGTGGTCCCTATCGAAGTCCGCAGACAGTTGGCGGAAGTCCTGTCAGCCTGATGATCTACGTTGAGGACGTGGACAAGACATTCAACCAGGCACTCTCGGCCGGCGCTAAAGAAACTCGCGCCGTCCAAGACCAGTTCTACGGCGATCGTTCAGGAAACCTGATCGATCCTTTTGGACACGTGTGGACGGTTGCCACCCACAAAGAAGATTTATCGATGGACGAAATCGAGCAGCGTATGTCTACCTTGGCGAAGTCCGCCTAGGCAATGCTTATGGCATCGACGACAGGCTCTCGGAAACGAGAGCCTGTTTCCTTCCGTGCACAGGAAACGTCCGAGCGCAGCGAGGCCTTTCGCCGTGGCCCTGAACGTA
>JAFAPG010000632.1 GCA_019247235.1 Acidobacteriota bacterium | reverse complement strand
AAGTTCATAGAAGGCGGCGAAGGACTGGTGGACTCGTTTACGCTCCGCGCAAAAACGGGCGCGCTGATCTCCTTGGGCTACATCGTGAATAGATCTAAAGACGACAGGGCGCTTGGATATCTCGCGCAAGGAATAAACCCGAAGACTTGGGCGGCAAGAAAACTCCAATGGAAGTTGCCAAGCCAGGAACGGCTGGAGGGTCGGAAGTGTAACCTATGTGTCCGGTACGAACTGTTACCTATGTCTCAGGTCGCTCAGCCAACATTTTCAATCACTTCCAAAACCCCTCTATCGCTGTGATAGCCGAATTTGGCTCCATTTGGCTCCAGAATTTAAGCACTTCCCTGCCGCCATGATCGCGCGTGTGACGGGCGGTGATGTCAGCAGCTCTCCGAGTCGGGCCGCGATCCTTCGACCGTCCTCGCCAATCGCTGGCAGGGAGGACAAACTCGACCATCCTTCGATTGCCTGGCCGAAGGATCGGCGAATTGTAGAGCTTGGCACAATTTCGATCGCGAATGTCGTGGCTGATAACGGTGCCGCACAGAAAACATTGCTATTCCTTCCGAGTGCGCTGCCTCCGGGCATCGAACCTGAGGACCCGATGATCAATGTGCGTTCAGCGGCGTATCCCATCTCCTATGAACGTCGCCAGTGAGCGCGCACACATCATTGCCTGTTCAGGGATACCGCATCGCGCATGGCGCTGAATCATCGGGCGTGCAAAACGGCAAGCACATCGGCAGCAAGCTGGCGAGTGAATTGGTCTGCTGGCATTGATTTCACAAGTCCTGCCGCCTGTCCGGCCCACAGTTGCATGTAATCTGGTGAACCAGCCTTCTCTGAAGCGGCGCGCAACGGCGCAACCAGCGTTGCCGCATAGGGGAACGCTGGCGGTGCGCCGGACATGGGGCCTGATCCAAAAAGAAAGCGGTTCAGAATGCTTCTGGCGGGGCGTCCGCTGAAAAGATTGGTCAAGGCCGTCCCGTGGTGCGACGCTTCTTCGAGCGCCCGGCGGTACAGAGGAGCTACCTTAGCCTCCGGGCAGAACAGGTACGCCGTGCCCAGTTGCACGCCAGATGCGCCAAGAGTGAATGCGGCAACAACGCCTCTCGCGTCGGCAATGCCGCCAGCGGCGATGACCGGGACCGAAACCGCGTCCACAACCTGGGGCAGCAATGCGAATAGCCCAACCTGAGTCGCGACATTGGTTTCAAGAAACATGGCCCGGTGTCCGCCCGCCTCAATACCTTGAGCGATGATTGCGTCGCATCCGCGCGACTCAAGCCACTTTGCTTCCTGCACGCTCGTCGCAGACGACAGAATCTTGATGTCGCGCCTTTTCAGCCGCTCGATGAGGTCAGGAGCGGGTAGCCCAAAATGAAAGCTCACGACATCAGGTCTGACTTCTTCCACAACCTCACACATCTCGCCATTAAACGGAAGACGCAGACGGCTTTCCCCAACAGTCTCAATGTCGAGTCCCAGACGTTCATAATGCGGCCTCAGGAAGTTCTTCCAGTTCTCAATCGCGGTGGTGTCGGGAGCCTCCATTGTGTGGCAGAAGAAATTCAGATTGAACGGACATGTCATCTTGTGGCGGATTGCGCGGACTGCCTCGCGCACGTCGTCAGGGCTGAGCAGCGCGCAGGCTAGTGAACCAAGCGCCCCGGTGGACGATACATTCCGCGTCAGCGCGACGGAATCCGATCCCGCCATTGGCGCTTGTATGATTGGAATCTCGAGCTTCAACAGGTCTAATAGGCGACGATCAGGCCACGAATGCATGTCGAACATTATCTCTCATTGATGGCAAAACCGTCGGCGTTCAACCAAGTGAGCCCTTCTAAAAATGTGAGAAGTGATGGCGGTAATTTTCCGGTGCGCGTTACCGACCACTTTCTGAGGCAACTGCAGACGAGTGAGGCCCCGATGGGATCGTATATCGCCTCATCGAACTCGACATCGACTTAAGCAAGCCCTGAGCTTGCGCATTCCATCATTATCTGCTGACGGTTCACGCTGCCTTATCCGAGAATTAAGCCAGCTCTGGACGGATTGTCGTCAACAGCCAGAGTTTTGCAACGACCCTCATGGATTATGGGAGCATCATCCAGCACTATTCGAAGGTTCAAGCCTGTTTGCGTGACGGCGGATTTCAAACTCTGCTGCTTTGGGGCGAATTGGACCAATACCTCACCGTGGAGGCCGCACAAGCATACAAGCATGACCTCCCAGACGCGGAACTACAGTTTTGCAATGGGGGCCACTGGCTTCTTGAAGCGCACTTCAACGAAGTGAACTGTGCACTTCGCATTCCTTTCAAATCACCTGTAGCAATTCAGTGCAGATAAGTTACTGAACCGCGGGTCCCCCTGTATACCCAGAAAAGCGAGAAGGTCGCGGGCGGCAGCTTTCTTGATCACGGCACAGACGTTTGGTAGCCGCCAACTATAAGCTGAGGAGGCCGTCACAACCCTAATTAAGCGGCGTGCAAAACCGCGTGATCGCGTGATCGAGCGGATATAAATTCCTGGTGAAAACACTAGACTTACATGGCATGATGAATCAGTTCGCTGCGGACCTGCAACTCTCGCATTTACCCGCCGTTTGGTTTCCTCAAAATCCCAACCGTAGATGTTCATAATGGTGCGAACGTCTGCGTGCCGCATCAACTTCTGTTGAACTCCCATTGGCGTACCAAGATCGTCGATCATGTTTCCGTAGCTATGTCGAAAACGTGTGCCAGCTCAAACCCACAATCCCCAGTGCTCCTCCGAGACGGCGAAGGTGATCTTTTGCAACGGGCCCGTATCCAGGTTGGCGAATAACCATCCCTCAGGAGTCTGAACGCAGTGCGATTTCCAGCGTTGCAGTTCTCGAATGAAGCTCTGGCAAGTGGAATGTCATCGCGGCCCATTCATCACCCCTGGTTGCGTCGGTGACGTAGTTGCTCACCACATAGCGGCGAACGATAATAACACGCCGTTCAAAATCGATATCGATCCAGCGAAGTGCCTGGATTTCACTGACTCTCATCCCCGTGAACATCGCTAGGAATACTCATGCGATTATAAGATGGCAGGAGCGGTAGCAATGAGTGGAATTGGCCGACGGTGAGAACCAGATTCCTCCGAGTTCATCTCGTGACACCTTTGAACTGAGGCAGCGAGGCCGAGGGCCGACATGATCCCGATGGTGGCCGGTCTTGGTCTGGCTGTCCCCCACGCTGTAGTTGGGCGGACATCGTCTCGGGTAGCGCGTCGCCTCTCCGCTGGGTGAACATAATAAATCCGCAATCCGAGCTGATCCACCTGGAAGTAAAAGGACCGTGCGAAAGTCATAGTTCGGCCGTCCCCTTCCATGGTCATGTGCGTGGTGCCTTTGATGTTCTAGAATTCAAATTTTGCTTTGCACAGCTCCTTCAAGTTGCAGCTGCTCATATCTGCAGACTCCCCGCACGCTTTCTGTTAACAACCCCTTCCAATTTGAAACCGTAGTGGCTCATGTAGTCACGGTGGTTTTCGAGGAACGCCTCTGGGTCAATGGCGTACTCCGCGAGTGAGTAAGCATGACGACCGTATTTGCCTTGACGATTGTTGTGCAGGTATCTGTGCATGCGCTGCTCAAAACCGGGCGTAACATCGAGATCAAAAAATCTGTAGATACGCTTCACCATGCCGATCGGGTCTGCGAAGAGCTCGTCATACATGCAGTCGAAGATTTGTTGGGTCTTGTCGGGATTTGCGCGCCGAAACTGAAACGGTACCGCAAAGCAGGGAGTGAAAAGCATAGAAGCCAATTTGGCGAAGCGATGCTTGTCGAAACAGCGGTCCCGCGTGAAGGCGATGCACCAGGACTCTAACAGCCGGCATACGGATGGCAAGCTGATGAATGGATTGCGGTGCGTGATTACGACCCTCGCATCTGGGTACTCCTGAATCACGAACGGAAACGCAAACGCATAATTCGGCGCTTTCAGAATCCAGTGCGAGGACGCTGGCCGGTAGGCATCGAGCAGGGTAAAGAAGAGGCGCTCATAGCGAAGTACCGGGCCGTGGTACGCCAACTCCGTAAACGCTCGTAAGAAGACTTCACCTGCGTTCGGCGCATCCATCACTGAGAGCCCGTTGTGGCCCAGCATGTAGATGTACGATTCTTCGTACTCTGTGGCGTTCCAGAGATGCCATTCGCTGAATTTCTCAAGAAACCCGGGAGCCGTGCGCGCTAGAACTTTCAGTGCGTCATTAGCCTGCGCGATGCGCGGATCCGCCAGTGGATCCGTACCTTCGATCATGGGTGGCAACGGACTTTCCATTTCAAATGTGAAAGGCGAACGAGCATTTGGATCTTCTGCCATGAGGCGCTGCAGCAGGGTGCTGCCGGTTCTCGGGCAGCCCGTAATGATCAAGGGCGCCCGCAATCGTCCCCGCGACTCGATGAATGGCTTGTTCGCTTGATAGAACTTCAGTATCGTGCGGCGCGTATTCAACCGACTGATCAAGATTCTTTTCATCAAGAGACGTGCGATGCCGAGCAAGTACGGATTGCCGTCCAGGCCCCGTGCCATAGCGGCGATCGTGCTACGCAAAGTAGTCAGTTCGTCAGTTGTCCCAAGGCAGCCATGATATTGAGCAGCGCTGTCGTATGCGGCAAGTACTGCATGCTCAGTCGACAAGGGGCTACGCCCGATGCGCATGTGCAATGCGTTCAACCACTCGAGAGGCTTGAACTTAGCCGAGTAGCGCACGTGATTGCGAGGAAAGCGCTCGCAATCCCCGGCTTCACTGAGCGTGGGAAAGTGCTGATAGTAACCGGCGAGCACTTTGGTGTCAGCGTAACTTTCCGCCGCGTGTCCCATAAGGCTGCGATATTAGGATTAGATGTACCGGAAGTCAAACGGGCAGGATACGTTCGTGATGGATCGGCTCTTCGACTGTATGTCGCTTTTCCTTAATTGTGAGACTGAATCGGGGAAAGACTCGATTCTCTTTAGTCTTCAGCAGAATCAAGAAGCCGAGAAGGGCTGTCGAGTTGCGCGCAATTTGCCAAATCCATCTCGTCCTTTGTGCGGTTGTATACGGCAAGGAGTTCTCGCGAGCTGGCTTTGCTTTAGCGCTGTCGCCGCGTACTCTCCAGGAACTCGACCTACAGACCCGGAGTGTCGACCGGCCCGGCTCGTACGCTTTGTTAGGCTGCGACAGCTTCGACGACTTCTAATCCGAGCTGGGCGGCTTTTCGCTTGAGATGGATGACTTGCTTGTTTGCGATATCGCGCGTCATAAACCTGAGCTCCTTGTGTACATATTTCATTCCGTAGCGCAGCATGCGGTAGACAAGCCGGGCGAGCTTGGCGGCCATGGCCTTATCGCCACCGGAGGTCCTAGCCGAGTCCGCAATCGGCGGAACTGCGCTCCTAAATAGCTGTCGCTGTCCGGTAGGGTGATGGCCGCCATCCTCAAGGCAGTAGCCGAGCGGTTGTTGGTGGGCAGGAGCTTTGCCAATGATTGTCCCACCAATGATGTTATTGTTTGGGGACAGCTTCAGCCAGAAAACGAAATGGTTCTCCGTCTTCCACTTGCTCATGTGATTAGCCAGTCGCGTCAACTGTTTCCTGGATTCACCTGGACGAGTCATATCATTTGGCACGCCGTTTATGATCAAGTAGGCGGACGCTACGAGTTCAGTTTTACGAAAACAGATGAAGTCTGGCCTATTAGGTTCTTAACATGCATGGGCGTGGGCGAAACGAAACCAGAAACTTCAGATCTCGCCCGGCGGCGTGTGTGCGACCGAGATAAGATCAGTTTCGGGGGTGAGAGTTGATATCACCTCCTTCTATGTTGCTTTCTTAGGTGAACGTGATGACCCTTAAAAGTCGGAGTACCCGTGTACTGCTTTTATTCTGGTTGGCTCCCGTTCTCTGCTGCGCGGGCCAGGGTTCTACCCCTACCAGTTCGCCGCCGGACGAGACGCCGGCCATCCTTCACAGCATGGCTGGCGAATGGAAGGTTGCTCAGCAAATGTGGCCTGGTCCTGGACAAGAGGCCCAAAGCCTCCCTCCGGCCGTTGCGCATCGAAGATTGATCGGGAAGACAATCCTCGAGGAGAGTATGGAACTGGCCCCTGGAGCGAAAGGGCAGCCTTTCACGCGAATGTCGTACTTCGATTACAACACCGTAGGCCGTCAATACGAATATTTCTCGATCGACAGTCGCGCACCGCAGATGATGAACGAAAGAGGCTCTTTTTCCAAATCACACGATCAGAGAGGGAACGAACCGCTGTCACTGTGGGGAGACATCTTTGTTGCGCCCCAATGGGGGAACACCGCCAATGCCGCATTCAGGTATCGCATCGTAATAGGTCCCATAAACGAAAACGGGCAGTCCATTCGCCTATATTTAACGCCAGTGTCGGCGCAGCCTGGTGACGAATTTCTGGCGTTCGAATACCTCTACACCCGGCCGCAGTGAAATACACCGACGAGGTTTGTCTCTTGGACTGCTGCCTCGCAGCACGCTCCTGCATCGGCATAGGGAATTCCTTGTCCACGCAGATTACCCGATTTGGTGGTGTTCGTCACTCGCCACTCGATTACCGCCTGCTCAAGTACTTCGAGTTCCGCTATGAACGCTTTGTTCTGATCGGTCGACAACTGCGGACTAGGGAGGATCTTGGCGTGACAGGCGGCACAGTGGTCTGCACCACCAGTTCGCTTTGACTCTCGATTGCAGAGCCGTTCGCACGGCCGTTTAGGGCGGTCATCTGGATACTCCTTGCTTGAGCGTTGATGAGTTAGGAGACTGCGCTGGGCTACCCGGGTCAAGTGAAAAGCCGAATCCCAGGAACTTTCGCCCTGACCTCGATTGGACAACAACACTACTGTTAACTCCACATTCCGAGCAGCAACGCAGACTGGCAAGATTTCCAGCTGTGCCTCCTGAGCACTTTAGGAAGGAGGGCACCGTGTCGAGCAACCGAGTGCGTACTGTGGTGACCTGTTGCCACGGTCCGCCCGCGTTTTCTCCGCAAGGGCAACATTGGCCCTGGATAACGGTACTAAACCAAAAAAACCGGCGAACGAAGTGGAGGATAACCATGCGTAAAGCTTCTTTGGATTGATGGTTGCCATGATGATGATGACCTTGCTTGGCGTAAGCGCCAAGGAGACTCGGAGGAAGTGTTGTCCACGCCACCTCTCACCTTGGGCATGTCGTTGAATTGCGTCGCAGCGAACGTTGGCAAGACTCTGCAACTCGGGGCATTGAGCTTCATGATGTTGACGGAGCGGTCTTTTCCAGTGAGCGTTGCACACTGCCACCTGGCGCGATTAACTTTGGTGGAAGCCAATGTGCAGTCTTGGAGGGTGCTCCAGGTCCTGCCGGTGGCGGCTACTGTACGTTTAGAGTGAAGGAGAGGCAAAAACCCGACATCCGGGCCGCCATACTCAGTCAGAACGCCAACCAGGGTTTGGGAGCGATCCCATCTGCTCTGCCGGCACAGTAACGCTCAGTCAGCTCAATGCTGAACGCTGTAAAGAAGGGAATCAGGTTCAGCGCCGGCGGCAAGACAATCCAGGGCTCCTCTCTCGATGGCCTCGCCGGCCCTTTTTCGCGGCTCGAGCCCTTTTGGCCGAGACTTCCGCGGATGTCAAAGGTTTTGCCTCTACGCTTCCGTTTAGCAGCGACTGGAATCCCCCATGGTTTTCACCCGAAGCAACACTCTCGTCGAGGCTCGATCGGCGTTTGGAATCACCCCTCCGCCGCGAGAACCGGTACTTGCAGTCACAACCGGTGCATCGCCGCTAGGGCCGGACCAAAAATAAAGCGTCGGTATGCGAAGATCCGCACTTCCGCTTCGCCCAAAAAGCAGGGCTCCGCTTCAGACGCATTTCAACGAATCGCCCCACCCCAAACGAGCAACACACAAGACGAACGACAAAAATGGGACCTTTCTACCGAGTCAACAATGGGATATTTCTAAGCAGTCTTGACAACAAGGAAGATTTCTCTTGACAAAAGTTCATACCGAGGTTCAGACTGCGTAGCAATTTTCTTAGAAAATCGTTTCACTAAGCGGAGGCAGCCATGAACGGACTGCGAAGAATCCTGTTCGGCTTATTGTTGACCATCCTCTCGACAGGCGCTTGGGCGCAAGGCATTTTTGCCACACTAACCGGAGTGGTGACTGATGCCTCTCAGTCAGTTGTACCAAACTCGCGAGTTACCCTCCGTGACGTCGGTTCGGGTTCGGAGCGCCAGACGGTGACCAACGCGGAGGGCTATTACACATTCGCGTCGGTTCCGGTCGGCACGTATTCGCTGACGGTGGAGGCATCAGGATTCAAGACTCACAAAGAGGATGCCATTCGCTTGGGAGGAGGTGAACAGCGCAATGTCAACGTGGCATTGGCTGTCGGCGGCTCCACGGAGACGGTGGAGGTTACCGGGGTGCAAGACTTCACGACCGCGCCAGTCGATAGCGGGGAAAAGTCCTTTACCCTCGAGACAAAAGAGCTGCAAAATTTCACTCAAGTGGGCAGCAACGCGGCCGAGTACATTAAGCTCGTGCCCGGTTTTGGTATCAATAATGGCACGAGTAATAAGGCTAGCTACAGAGGACAGGTCATCGGCATCAATGCCAATGGGGATGGCGGAGACAGCCAGAGTCCGCTAAACAACAACTTCTCATATAACGGGCTGCCCACAAACTCGCTTGATATCACGGCCGACGGCGCGCACGTCTCCGATCCGGGTTGTAATTGCGATACACCGGTGAACCCGAACTCAGATTTCTTGCAGGAGTTTAAGGTCCTTACCTCGAACTACAGCGCTGAGGAGCAAAAGGGTCCAGTCGTGATCACCACGGTTACGAAATCGGGGACAAACACATATCATGGCAGTGCTTTCTTCTCGGCTCGCAATCACGCGTTGAATGCCAATGATTGGCTCAATAACTTCAGCGGAGTCAAGCAACCTGCGAACGCGTTTTATTATCCGGGCGCCACGTTTGGCGGGCCCGTGCCGAAGATGCGCAATAAGCTCTTCTTCTGGACAGGGTTTGAGTACTTTCATCAGACGTTGGACACCGGTCTTCTGCGCGCCACGGTGCCAACCGCAGGCGAGCTGGGTGGTAACTTTTCGCCGGCCGAAGTGAGCAAGGAAGGCAGTATAACCGCGGCTGGTAAACCTCCAGGGCAGATCAATGCGGCAGGACTGGCGGCGTTTGGTGGCACCACGATTCCTGCTTGTAGCGGAACTGCTAACGGGAAATGCATCGATCCCAATATGCTGGCCCTGGCGAAACTATTCCCCGCTCCGAATGCCGACCCCAACAGCGACGGTGGGTTCAACTACGTTCAGTCTGAAATATTTAACCAGAACGCCAGGCAGTGGGCGGTTCGCGCGGATTACAACATCAGCGACAACACCAAAGTTTTCGTGCGCTATAACTATGAGCGCGAAATCCAGCTTTTCCCCGTAGGACTCTGGTGGCGCAACGGCGACCAGGTTCCGTATCCAACACCCATTGCGGGCAAAAATAAGTCAGACTCATGGACCGGCACGATCACGCATGTGTTTAGTCCCACAATGACCAACGAGACGGTGATGGCATACACGTTTGTCGGCTTCCCAAACGTGTTCCAGAACCCCTCCAAAGTGGACCCCAATACAGTGGGTTATAAGTACAAGGGATTGTTTGGCAATATTGGCGGTAAGGTTAAGCAGATTCCCGCGTTTGGTAACTTTGGCCCAAGCGAAGCGGCTCTTGTATTTAACCCGGGTGGGTTTGAGGCGGGCGGAGCCTCTCAGGGACTCTATGCGGATAAGTGGATGCCGAGTGTCAGCGACACTCTCACGAAGGTCGTGGGCACGCATACCTTGAAGGCCGGATTCTTCTATGAATGGATTCGTAACTCTCAACCTGCCAATAACAACACCAATGGAGAGGATTTTGTTTCCGTTGGCAACAAATTCTCCTACGGCAATGAGTACGCCGACCTGCTCACGGGCAATCTCAACAGTTACACCGAAACCAACTTTAACCGGATTAACGATATTTCCTATAACACCTACGAATTTTTCGCTCAGGATTCATGGAAAGCGACGCGCCGCTTGACCCTTGAGTTTGGCATGCGCTTCACCCATTTCACCCCCTGGGTGGACGACGAAAATTTCGGCTATTCGATCTTCAATCCCGCTCTCTACAGCTCGGCAGGAAATGGGGCTTGCGCATCGGCGCCCACCTTCTGCGGATTCGCTTGGCATGCCAAGCAAAGTTCTGTTCCGCTGGGTGGCTTTCCAACGCGTGGGTTGTTCTATCAACCACGCGTGGGGGCGGCATACGATCTTTTCGGATCCGGCAACACAGTCCTACGCGGCGGCTATGGACGCTTCTACTATCACTCGGGTCAGTTCACCAATGGGCTGGATGCTTCGGCCGGAGTCGCGACTGCCAACTTGAGTCCGAGCAACTGGGTGGGTGGCCCGGGTTGTCCCGCTAATCCTCCTAGCGGTTCGGCTCTGTTTGCAGCATATTTGCCCTGCCTCAACGCATCCGCCACCCCAGCTTCGCCGGCGGCAGTCGATGCAAGGGACAATAAACAACCTTACACCGATAGCTGGAGCTTTACTGTTTCGCAGCGGACTCCCTGGGAGAGCAGACTGGAAGTTGCATATGTTGGCAATCGCAGCCGTGACCTGGCAAATGCCGGAGGTTTCGGTAGCAACATTAACTTGGTACCGCTCGGGGCTATGTTGACTGCAACCGACCCATCCGGGGCCAACGCGAATAAATACCGGCCACTTGCGGGTTACGGGGATATTAACGAAGCGACGAATAATGCATATGCGAACTACAACGCTTTGCAAGTGACCTGGGGTCGCCATACCGGTCGGTACACTATGCAAGCGAACTACACTTGGCAAAAGGCACTTGGGATCGTTCTCGATAACGCGAATAATCAATCCAATGGATCGATCTCGATCAACCCCTTCAACCTGCGTAGCAACTATGGTGTACAGCCCACCGACCGCCGTAACCTCTTGAATTTCGCCTACTCTGTCGATATGGGCAACCCGCTCCATGCGCATGGCTTCGTTGCGGGCGCGACCGCCGGATGGCAGATCTCAGGCATCTTGCAGGCACAGAGTGGCGCCAACATCACCGAAGGTGGTGGGTACAATTCGAGTACCAACTATCACATGTCGTTGACCTGCATCTCGTCGAATCCCGGCACTGCACCATGTCCGCAGAGCGCCGCGATCATTCCAGGTTCCATCAGTGCGCAGAACACGAAAGGAATCGCCATTAACAACCAATCCATTCTCGGCACGAACGCGGTGCAACTGAATCCTCTGGTGACCTGCAATCCCAGTTCAGGGCTGGGGTCGCACCAATTCGTGAATGGCAGTTGCTTCGCTCCTCCGACAGTGGTCGGACAGAACGGGCCGACGTTGCTGCCCGTTTCCTATGGGCCCACCTACTTCGATTGGGACATGGCCATTTTCAAGAACTTTAAGATCACCGAGTCCAAGAACGTGCAGTTTAGGGTAAGCGGGTACAACTTCCTCAACCATCCGCTGTGGTCGTTCCCAGACAGCAGTAATCTCACGCTGAACTTTGTCCAGGACCCGGCGAAGGGTTACGCGTTCACCCAGACAAACACCCACTTTGGAACAACCACGGTCAGGCAGGGCAATCGCATCCTGGAGTTTGCTGTGAAGTTCTACTTCTAGCAACGGGGGCTTTGCTTCGAACATGGGATGGCTTCGGCCATCCCATTGCTTTTCTAGTACACTGATGGCAACGCCTTTCCTAGCCGTATGTGGAAACCGGTCTGTTTTTTCGTATTCAATCTGAGCTTGCTTAGCGGAGCCGCCACGTCTGCTGTGGCGCAGGCTCCGGAGGAGTTCTCCTTAAGCCCGCAGGAATTGGCACAGGATGCCATTCAGAAGCAGCGTTCTGGTGATCTTCAAGGAGCTGTGCCGGAGTACCAACAATTTCTGAAGATCCATCCGGAGGCCACGGCCATCCATTCCAATCTCGGAGCAGCTCTGGCAGGGCTAGGGCGCTTCGAAGAGGCTGTTTCTGAATATAAGGTCGCTCTCAGGCAGTCTCCCGCTCTGCCGGGCGCGCGGCTCAATCTTGGATTGGCCTATTACAAAATGGGACACATCGCCGATGCTGCGACGCAGTTAGAGAGAGTGCATGCCGAAGACCCGCGGAACCATCAGGCGGTGCTCTTGTTGGGAGATTGCTATCTGCGCATGGGCCGCAATAAAGACGTGATCCGTGTGCTCGCGCCTGACGAAAAGAAAGACCCCGGTGATCTCGCTGTTGCTTACATGCTGGGAACCGCCTATATCCGCGACAAACAGGTTGAGCCTGGACAAGTGCTGGTCGACCGCATCCTGCGAAACGGTGATTCGGCGGAAGCACACCTGATGCTAGGAACGGCCAAGATGAACATTCAAGACTTCGCAGGAGCACGCGACGAGTTTGCTAAGGCGGTTGCCCTCAATCCGAATCTCCCTGACGTTCATGTCTTGTATGCACAAGCGTTGCACCTTACCGGAGACTCCGATCAATCGGAGGAGGAATTCAAAGCGGAATTGGGCAAAGACCCTTATAACTTTGAGGCGAACCTCCAGCTCGGGGCGAGTGCCAGAGAAGAGCAAAATCTTGACGGGGCGGAGCGGTATTTCGCACGAGCACTCGCCACCAGACCCGGAGATCCGGGTGTGCGCTACCAATTGGCCCTGATCGCCATAGACCGGCAGAAACTCGACCAAGCCCGACAGATGCTCGAAACATTGGTGAGAGAATCTCCACAGTTCACGGAGGCGCACGTCTCTTTGTCGCTGGTCTACTATCGGCTGAAACGCCCAGCTGATGGTAAGCGCGAGCGGGACATTGTCCAGAAGTTGACCGCCGAGGCTCAAGCCAGACAGCCCGGAGTGAAAACACAGTAAGTGAAACCTTCGATCCCCACATACACCCAATGAAGCTCACGCGAAGAGAATGGTTACGCACGGCCTCATACGTTTGCGCCTCGCTCTCTGGCTGGACACCGGCGCGCGCTCTCGAAGCAGAACCTTTATTCACAGAGGTTCCAGCTTCAGCTAGCGGTATCAACTGGGTCCACGAGAACGCGATGTCGCCGAGCCGGTATCTACCTGAAGCTTTAGGGCCTGGGTGTGCCTTTCTGGATTTCGATAATGATGGCTGGATGGATATTTTTCTCGTTAATAGTGGTCCGAGTGATTTCTGGAGGCCCCCGAAGCCAGTCCGTAATGCTCTCTACAAAAACAACCGCGATGGCACGTTTACCGACGTTACCGAAAAAGCTGGTGTCAGCGGCGGTTATTTTGGAATGGGCGTAGCCGCCGGTGATTACGACAACGACGGCTGGCCGGACTTATTCATTACGGCCTACGGCAAGTGCATTTTATACAAGAACAATCACGATGGCACATTCCGGGATGTGACTGACAAAGCCGGAGTCGCCACGCCCGGTTGGACCACCAGTGCTGTGTGGTTCGACTACGATAACGACGGAAAACTGGATTTGTTCGTCTGCAGCTTTGTCGACTACTCTGGTGTCAAGAAGCTGGAATGCGGCAACAACAAGATTGGCAGAAACTATTACTGCGTGCCGCGAGTCTTTAAGCCGACTGCGAGCTTTCTCTACCACAACAATGGCGACGGCACCTTCACCGAGGTTAGCAAGGGTACCGCCATCGCCCAGGCGCTGGGTAAGGGTTTGGGCGTGGTTGCCACGGACATCAACAACGACGGCCGCACCGACCTGTTCGTCGCGAATGACACGGTGCAGAACTTCTTATTCGTGAATCGAGGCCGCGGGCCAGGCGGGCGTTGGAATTGGGACGAGATTGCTCTCCAAGCTGGAGTCGGGTTCAGCGAGAGTGGCCGGCCTCGTTCTGGCATGGGGGTCGACGCTGCCGACCTGGACGGAGATGGATGGCAGGACCTGTTTGTAGCCAACGTGGATCATGAAATGTACTCCATCTATCAGAACAACAAAGACGAAACCTTCCGCGATGTCGCACAAAGAAACGGGGTAGCACGAGCAACCCAATTGCTGAGCGGTTGGGGAATGAAATATTTTGACTACGACAATGACGGAGCCATTGATCTTTTTCTTGCTAACGGACATCCCGACGATATGATCGACAACTATTCGATGAATGTGAAATACCGCGAACCGCTATTGCTTTTTCATCAGGACGATGACGGGAAATTGCACGACGTAAGCAACATTGCCGGGCCGGTGTTTCAGAAGTACTTTGCCGCGCGCGGACTCGCAGTGGGAGATTTTGACAATGACGGCGCGCTCGACGTTCTGGTCGGCGTAAATGGTGGCGCTCCCTTATTGCTACAAAACAAAGCCGCAAAAGGAAACAATTGGCTGGGGTTAACCCTTGAAGGTAAAACCTGCAACCGGGATGCGATTGGCGCGAAAATTACCTGGACAGCGGGTGGACATAAGAGATCCCGATTGAAGAGCAATGGCGGCAGCTATTTGTCCTCCCATGATCGTCGCGAAGTACTGGGAATTGGGCATGCAACCAAAATTGAAGAGCTTGAGATTCACTGGCCTGCGCCAAGCGAACAAGTAGACAAGTTTACGAATCTTCCGCTGAATCGATATCTTAGGGTCCAGGAAAAGGGCGATATTGTCTAGACCAATCATTCGACAATCACAAATCGGCCGCTTTTCACAAATCCACTACAGCTGAACCGCAGTTCGTTTTAAGGCTTGTACACCAGGAATTTCGTTCTTCTCTCTAAATTTCGATTGAAGCCCTACATTTTCGTGCCTTGCGGCCAATCCATAAGGCTAGATCAATATCGCGTGCGCTCCCAACAGAGCGCCTTCACTGATACCACGCCTTGCAGGCGTCGGATAGGAGCGCGACAGGCTATAATTTGTGTGTCATTGATTCTATGGCTTATTTCAAAGCCGTTCTGAGTGGAACTGCTGCCTTGTTTCTAGCGGAGGTTGTTCCTGGCCCGTGGTTTATCTTCAGAGGTGTCTCGCAGGAAAAGGCTACGGGATTGGCAGCAGTGGCCGGTGGTCTCCTGCAATCTTTGTTCTCGCCTCTGTTTTGGCTCCTCGCGCTCCTGTTCTTTGCCTTATTGTTTGCCGCTAGTCGGATCGGAAATAAAGTCCTAAGGATACTGCTGTTCTGGGTTCCTACGATTACATGTTCTTCATTGGCTCTAGCG
>JAFAPG010000609.1 GCA_019247235.1 Acidobacteriota bacterium | reverse complement strand
CTCCTGATGTGAAAAGGAACAGAGCACCAGTCTTCACGACCTGCGAAATGCGCGCAATTGCCTGAATTGAGTCTTGTGGGTTGAGATGGAACATAACGCCCCACGCGACCACCGCGTCAAAGATGGAATCAGCAAACGGACAGGATTGCGCTAGCCCTAGAACGGCTACCGCCCCAGGGCAATTGTTCCGAAAACGCGCCAGCATGGCGCTCGAACTATCTAGGCCCACAACTCGGTGTCCCGCGCACAGCAACGTACGGGCAATAGGTATGCCATTGCCACAGCCGAGGTCGAGAACAAGCGATCGAGGGGGTATACACGACGCAACGTCTGTCGCTTCAGATACGCCCGTCTGATCGTCTCTCATCGACGAATACCATTCCGAAATTAGATCGTACTCGCGCATGGTGGAACTAGAACCCCTCAGTGGTTTCTCGACCTAGTATGGCAACGATGAGGCCGACAATTGCCCCTGACGCCTCGACCGGATCATCAATCGGGTGTCGACATATATATATGCGAATTTGGCTCCCACCGGGCAGGTATCGCATTGGAAATGCACTTAGTAACAAATTAGGCTCGGACGGCCCGTAGACTTGAGGAGTTTGGCGGCGCAACAATTCACGGTCTCTTCCTGCTGTGGTAAAACTGCGGATCTATCGAGAGGCCCGCATGCTTGATTGCCGACATCGCCGCGACATTGGGTTGCGCGGCATCGACGACTTCCGGCCGAATGATGCATTTGGCTGCTATTGGCGCTCTCGAAGAGCCGACGCAAGTAGCCAACGTGAGCAACACCGAGGCTAATCCGTTACCGCGCGCATACCCGTTGACCACAAAACGGCTAAGCCTGGCGATAGTTTCTGCAAAGCCTCCTCCGTTTGGAGAACGACAGTTCCAGATCCTGAACGTCTTGCTGGATATTGACCACTGTAGAACCGAACTGCCCCAGCGATCGTGAGTAGCCGTCGTCTTGGGGAGGTGTCATGTGGTGGACCGGATACAGAATACGATCCTCGCAGGAGCTTTCCTGCAAACTCTCCACCTTCATCAACTGGCAAACCTTCACCTCCTTCTCCCCCGAGAACGCCCGTGTCCCTCTGAAACATGATAACCATTTCACTGCGCTCGGCTGGTAAATCGCCAATGATGCGCCCCGAGATGTTGAACCGAGCGGGCTTCGGCACTCGAACCAACAAATTCATTAATTCACCCGCCCCGAGCTCAAAAGGCGAAGCACTCGAAACCGTTTGCGCGTCGGGGTAGAAGAAATCAAAGACAGAGTCGTGTATTGTCGAACTACTTTCATCCATTGAAGCTGAAGGAGACGTCCAAAGCATACCGAAAAATCGCAGCAAGTACTTCCTGGGAGGCAGGCGCGGAGATAAAAAGCTTCCGTCGTGCTTGAGTTGATTTTCATGGATGCATACAAAGCCCGATTGTCCTCGTAGAGTTCCCTCAGTCACCACGTGGTAACAAGCCGTTCGTGGGCATTTGCCATTCTCGTCTACCACCTTACCACTGAGGAAAGCATTAGAGTGGATCATCCCGATTTCCTCCATGGTTTAGCACTGACCGGCCACAGTGAGAACCGTCGGCGGACGGAATGGAAGCTAGGTATCTTTGCAAACAAATCGTGCGTGCCCGATAGGTCAAAAGCACGATTAGTCTCGCTTGTCAGGGATTGCGGAATCCTCCTTGACGACCTCGTGTATCGATCGCCTGCAATAAGCGTATCGTTATTCACAGAGGGGGACAATGTTTTGTGCTTTCAGGGCGCGGTTTCGCGTACAGCACTCGGCATAAAGGAATTGAAGGAGGTCTTGGAGCGACTGAGTGTTCGCGGTGTAGCGAAGAAACGTGCATTCGCGTTTGACCTGAACGAGGTGCTCATTCTTGAGCTTCTCAAGATGATGCGACAGTGTCGAGTTAGGTATACCCAACTTTTCCTGAATCTCTCCCACCACAAGCCCTCGAGGATGTGCCGACAATAGCAATTGAATTACCCGCAGCCTGGCTTCAGTTCCCATTGCTGAGAACATATCGGCATACTTTGTGATCTGCTCAGATGCTTTCGGAGTCACCACTCTTTCATGATTGCCAGAATCCGGTAAAAGTTCAAGGGGAACACAAAAATTTGAAGGCTCGCGGTTGTCGGCCGCATGCCGCAGGTGAAGATTGTGCCAGAATAGAGGAATTGAGAAGCGCGGGGGGAGGGTGGAATTTAGCCGATCGACCACGAAAGCTAGCCTTTACTAATCGGCTTTCGGCGATCGCAGCGACGGGGGACGTATCCAGCCCATCCTGGAATCTTCAGTGTCAGCAGAGCAGCCGCCCCTAGCGTTGCCCTAATTAGTGGGTGATAGCCAGCGATGAAATCCCGCCGCTATTGTCATTTTGCATCACCACGAAGGAGTGGGGCACCGGGGTTACCGTGCCGCGAGCGTCGACCTGATAGCTAGTCACCCCAATATCGCAGTGCCAGCAGTTCTGTTCGTAAGTAATCAACCAGATAAACGCCCCCGCGGGATCAAATACCGCCCAATTAGGGATTGGCGTGCTAGGCATAGCGGGATCGTTGGCGACATGCATCAGCGCGCCCGTGGCTGGGTCAATCGTATACATTCCGCAGGACGCCGCAAACAGGAACTTTCCACTCGCAGGTGAAGTCAAATTATCCGCTGCGCAAGCCGGACCAAAAGGGGAGCCTGGCAGAGCAGTCAGCGCGCCGGTTTTCTGGTCAATGCTATAGCCGATAATTCCCGTGTTCGGCTGTGGGGTGGTGGCCATGACCGTCTCATAGAGAAAGCCGCTAGCAGGAGCGGCAACTGCAAATGCAGAGCCTGCGCTTGTCCCGAACGGCGATCCCGGGAGCGCTGTCAAGGTGCCGGTGCTGTGATCGATTGAGAATCCTAAAATTCCGTTGCTGGTAGCAAGGTACAAATGGTTGTCATCTTGCGAAACCGCCAGGCGGTTACTGCCCGCGAAGTATTGCTGCCCTGAAGGACCAGCCGAAAAAGGAGATCCCGGTATAGGGGAAAGCTGTCCTGTCCCGGACTGGATGGCATAGCCAAAAAGCTGAGCGCCGTCGTAAGCGTAAACAAACTTACCCAGCTGATCGACCACAATGGCTTGAAAATTTTGCGCGGGAGCGACGGGGAAATTTGCCATCTGCGTAAGATCGCCGCTCTGACGATTAATGGAATAGCCGTAAATGCCTGGCGACACAGCTTGATAAAGATAGCTGCCTGAAGGATCAATGGCAGCAGCCATCGCCATAGGGGTAGTTGCGGTTTTGGGAGCCGGTGGCGCGTTGAGTTTT
>JAFAPG010000160.1 GCA_019247235.1 Acidobacteriota bacterium | reverse complement strand
TTCGCCACCCCGAAACAGCATACGTTTCTTACGACCACCTGCTCGATAGGGGGCAGTGGTTCAACCTCCTGCATCTCGGCAAAGGAACCTCGAGAGGGGTGGCAAAAACCGAAGACGGGGGCAAGACGTGGCGGCTGGTCTGGCAGGAGTTCGATCAGCCCGCTGCAAACGTGCATGATGCCTGGATCAGCCAGCGATTCGGACCTGGTTGGGCGGAAAATCCTCTGGCGCTAACGGTCGCAGAACAAGATCCAGAATTGTGTTATGCAACCGATTTTGGCCGGACCATGCGTACGAACGATGGAGGCGCCACTTGGAACGCAGCCTACTCGCGAAAATCCGGTCTCGGAACCTGGACATCCACGGGTCTCGACGTGACTACCAGCTACGGCATTCATTTTGATCCTTTTGACCCCAAACGA
Organism: Acidobacteriota bacterium; assembly: GCA_019247235.1. GTDB lineage: Bacteria > Acidobacteriota > Terriglobia > Terriglobales > Acidobacteriaceae > Gp1-AA145. The sequence goes on along the minus strand of JAFAPG010000160.1, from coordinate 3,692 downwards.
CAATTCATCTCTTATACGGATATCGGACTGTTTCGAAGCGAAGATAACGGACAATCCTGGCAAAGTTCCACTACAAACGTTCCCAATGAATGGCTCAATACCACTTACTGGCTGGTTTTCGACCCTCAGATTCGCGGGCGGGTGTGGAGCGTAAATAGTGGAACTCACGATTTGCCGCGACCCAAAATGTGGCGATGGGGTTCGGTCCTGGACTTCAAAGGTGGAGTATGCCGCAGCGATGATGGTGGCCGGACCTGGGTCAAATCCAATGGCGGAATGCCTGAAACCGCCGCAACGCATATTCTCCTCGAGCTGAAGAGCCCGCCTGAGTCGCGGGTTTTATACGTAGCCGCATTCGGCCGCGGAGTCTATAAGAGCACTGATGGCGGTCGCACCTGGGTAGCCAAAAATGCCGGCATTTCAGGAACCGAGCCCCTGGCCTGGAGGTTGGCCGAAGACCCCTCCGGGATTTTGTACGTGATTATCGCCCGGCGCTCCGCCGATGGCACGATAGGCAATGAGGGCGATGGTGCCATGTATCGCTCATCAGACGGCGCCGAGAGCTGGCAACGCATGGCATTGCCGAAGGAGGTGAACGGACCCAATGGTCTAGCAATTGACCCGAGCATTCCTGAGCGCATGTATCTGGCGGCTTGGGCCCGGGCGAGTGGCACACATGGAGATGGCGGTGGCATCTTCGTGACCGAGAACGCGGGCAAAAGCTGGCGCTCAGTGTTCGACCGCGACCGCCATATCTACGACGTAACCATCGATCCCCAAAACATCCATCGAATCTACGCTGCCGGATTCGAATCTTCAGCCTGGCTGTCGGAGGATCGTGGAGAGCACTGGAAGCGCATTGCCGGTTTCAACTTTAAGTGGGGACATAGGGTCCTCGCGGATCCCGAGCGCCCGGATGCCGTCTACATCACTACCTTTGGAGGAAGTGTGTGGCATGGTTTGATTAACGGAATACCCCGACCCGTCGATATAGCCACGCCGAAACTGGAACCTGGACCCTGAGTTGACTAAACGGTGAGAGATTTTCGGTTGTGGCTTCGTGCAAGCGAAATCGGAAGACGCCCTTAGGCTCGAGACCAAACAATTCTTCGACGAAAACCAGCGGACTCGGGAGAGCGGGGGTCGGCGATCGGTGTGCTCGGGTGAACCCTGATCGTAGCCGTCGATGTGCTCCTATGGCAAAGTAAATAAAGGCAGAAAACACTTTTTGCTTTGGGAGCTTCAGGGCGGGGAACCCAGTCGGCATTTAGCCGGACTGTTCTGGTGCTGTTCTCGCGTTTTCGCCAGTATTACGCGACGCCGTTCGTGACGTTTTGGGGGAGCGCGAGAGAGGTAAGATTTCGTCATATGGGGCAGATGAAATAAACTCGGGCCATGCGAACCTTTGACAGTTTGGACGAACGGGAAATACTCGCCTTGGCCATCTCGCTCGAGGAGGAAGATGAACGTATTTATGCGGATTTCGCCGAAGGCTTGCGAGCAGAGTTTCCTGCATCGGCGGCTATTTTTGAGGGCATGCGAGACGAAGAGGCGGGACATCGGCGTCGACTCATCGAACTTTACCGGGAGAAGTTTGGCGACCACGTCCCCCTGCTACGCCGGCAAGATGTGAAGGGTTTCGTCAACCGTCGACCAGTCTGGTTGCTACGCCCGTTGCGGCTTGACGCGGTGCGCGGTCAAGCGGAGTCGATGGAGGTCGAGACGCGGCAGTTTTATATCCGTGCGGCTACTCGAACGCGTGACGCTCGCATTCGACAACTGCTCGACGATCTGGCCGCCGAGGAACTTTCCCATGAGCAACGTGCGGAGGAGCTCGAAAGGTCCAAACTAACCGCGGAAGTTCGAGCAAAGGAGGACGAGGCCAGCAAACGATTATTCGTATTGCGCATCGTACAGCCCGGGTTGGCAGGACTGATGGACGGCTCGGTTTCCACCTTGGCTCCGGTCTTTGCCGCAGCCCTCGCCACCAAGAGTACACACGATGCATTTGCCGTCGGCCTGGCGGCATCCTTAGGCGCTGGCATTAGCATGGGATTTGCCGAGGCTTTGTCCGACGATGGGAGTTTGACCGGAAGAGGCTTGCCTTGGGTACGCGGACTGGTTTGCGGGATTATGACGGCATTAGGCGGTGTTGGACACACTTTGCCATTCCTGATCCCTTCGTTTCACACCGCCTTGCTGGCCGCTATCGCAGTCGTGATTGTGGAGCTAGGAACGATATCATGGGTACGCCACCGCTACATGGAAACGCCGCCGCTCTCGGCCGCCCTGCAAGTAGCTCTTGGAGGCGCTCTGGTTTTTGGCGCCGGTGTGCTCATTGGCAGCTCGTAAGCTCATCCTGTCAGCGCAGGAATGACCTCAGTCGTCTCGCTATTGACGACCGAACCCTGCCAGTCAAAACGATAGACTCCCCTCATCTCGCCATTTTCCTTCATATTCCCTGGCGACTCTCGATGTTTCGGCAGCTGACGCCGGGCACAATCTGCCCGTGGGCCTCGCGTTCGCGCTTTTGCGGGCAGAGTCGCCGTATCCTCGGCCTATTTAGCTCGAAGAGCAAGGCGAGTGGCAGACGAAATCGTCGCCCTCGACAGCAATGCTCGCCGCCCCTTGACCCCATCCTGGATTCCATGGACAACTCTGGGCTTCCAGTGCTAGCATGCGAGCCCATGTTCAAAGTGCTAGTTATTTTCTGGTGCGTTACCATTGCCACTGTGGCGAGTGAACTGCCAACGAAGAGGTACTTGAATCTTGCAGCGATCAAGAAGATGGTCTCTGCTGCGGAAGCAAAAGCGCAGGAGCTTCATGTTCAAGTTACCCTCTGCATCGTAGATGAAAGCGGCAATCTGCTCTTCCTGCAAAAGGCAGATAACGTTGCGCTAAATACAATTCAGTGGGCGCAACGCAAGGCACGACATGCCGCCTTTTATAAGGCGCCTTCAAGAGAAGCCGCCGAAACTGTCAAAAAAGGAAGCGTCGAAGCCCTTGCCTATCCGGACTTCTTTCCCAACCAAGGCGGGTTACCGATTCTCGTGGGAGGGGAGATCCTCGGTGGGATTGCTGCCAGCGGTGCTCGTTCGGAGATCGACGAAGCGGTTGCCCAGGCTGGGCTCGATGCTCTGAATAAGCCCTGACTCACCGCTCCCCTGACGTGCGCTGGTTCAAAGGCCTTCGCCATACCCTGCCTGTTAGCGACCTTAGCGTTCATGGGAGCGATTTAGTTGATTTTGAAACAGCCGACGGCGGGGTAGGCCCTTGCCGTAATCTTATCCACCTAGCTGTCCCACGAATGAACATTCCGATCGTGAGGACAACCACAACCACCCCCATCCAGAACTCGAAACGGTTCCGAGGCTGGGTAAGGTTGTCGTACCCTATCCACAGGAAGAAAGCCGCCAGTAAGTAGTCCGCCCCGACGTCCTTCATTGCATTACCTTTGGGATTTCGCTCGTTATCAGAAAACATCGCAGGAATGTTCGCATTTTAAATGCTGGATGATTGGAAAAAAACGGTGGTTGAGGTCGCGAGAATACTACTCACCCATTTCGATTCCCACTTCGCGGTGCCATTCTGATTCGAGGCGCGATTGACGCAGCCGGGCGCATCGGTTCCACCGCAAGATAGCATCGTCGTTATCTGCGGGCCGCAAATGTTCAGCTCGCTGGTAGTGTTCC
>JAFAPG010000421.1 GCA_019247235.1 Acidobacteriota bacterium | reverse complement strand
GCCTTGTTTGAGATCGCCATGCTCGACCTAAAGCCGGTCTCAGGCCCCATTCAAGTCTGGAGACATTTCTGTCGGAAATCGAAGCGCGGTTTGTTGTTCGATAACCGGGCGGATATGCGCCCGCGCAGTATCTCTGCCCGGCTCTTATCCGAGTGATTCCGCAGATCGCATCATCGGGGCACCGCAGTAGTGGAAGAAGTTCCGCTGATCACCGCTGATGCGGACATCCACCGCTCTAAGGCTGTGCGCAGCATCTGGTGAGGTCGGTCATTTCCGAGCATCCGGCACAAGCACGGATTCTCGATGGGAATGATCTTTAACTCTCGGGGAATTCCAGGAGCAGTGAAGCTGGGAAGGAGTGGCATGATGCAGATTCCCGCTCTCATGAGTAACCAATCGAGCATGCTTTTGCAATCGAGGGGGAATCAGAGAGCTTGTTCTAACTCTTACCAGGCCGATGCATCAACGTGATTCTTCCTTTTGGAGGCAGCTGAAATGGAAACTCCACGCGCACTTCCTCAATGGGCAGTCGCAAAATGAATTCTTCAGGCTTTCTCCAGGGACCAATCCACCGGTTTTTAATATTGAAGAAGATCCACCCGCTGGCTTCCGACTTCGCCGAGGTCAGGACCAATGGTCGCATACCCTGGGCGCCGATGAAGTCTGACATCTGCGTATACTCCTTCAGTCTGGCCTGCAGTTGCGCCTCCTTTTGTTGTTTTTGATCGGGGTGTTTCTTGAGCTCGTGATGCTCGACTTCATCGGTGAGGTCGTCCATATTGGTGCGGATGTCTTTGAGCATCTCTCCCGGATCAAGAGCATTTTCGACGACATGAAAATGCTTCACGAATTCCAGCGTGAACTTGTTCTGCGCGATTTCCAACTCTTTGCTTCGCTTGAGATGAAAGCTCAATTCAACCGATAACATGGGCACGATACGGAAGGGAATCTTCTCCAGCTCTTGGCGATCCACGGAAACCGTAACATCGAAGTCTAGGGAAGAAAGCCCATAATATATGTGGCCATCATCTCCAGCTCGCAGGGTGCAGTTGGCTGCTCCTTCTGTCCAGCGCAGGGTGGAGACAGGGTTTTTCTCGGCCGAAGCGGACACGGTTAGCAGGAAACCCAGAAACAACACGCGCAGCGATTGCACAGCAGCAGTATAGGCGAAAATCCAAGGAGTCATGACCCGAGCTCGTTGTCCGATTAAGTACGGCACCCGTTCAGGAATGACTCCGGAGACACCTGGACGTTGCGCGCCTCATGGCGGCCGCCTGCGCGGCGGTTGGCTTGATAGTCGGTGAGACCAATGTCTGCCGGCCAGTTTAATCGCAGGTCTCGCGAACCTATCTAGCTAACAAAAGCACAATACTCCTCTGCTAAGGTGAACCCGAAGCGTCTCAAAATTAGACCGAGGCGAGAGTCGTAGCGCGAGGGGGCGCCGAGATGCACGCTTATATTCGGTCAGATTCCGTTGTCTCCCGTGTCATTGCGGGTGAGACCCTGATTGTGCCGGTGCGCAAGGGGGTGGGAGATCTCTCTTCAATCTACAGCCTGAGCGAAGTTGCCAGTTCCATTTGGCAGGCGCTAGGGGCGCCGCGCAGCAAATCGGAAATTGTTCAATGGATTGAGGAAGAGTTCGACGCCGATCGGCAACAGATCGAGCAAGATGTAAGCTCGTTTCTCGCGGAAATGTGTTCGGTAGGGTTGGTAAGAGAAATGGGAGCATCGATCTGATCATGGATTCGATCGCCTATGGTCAGTTCAGCCAGTCAATTCACGAACACTTTCTCGACGACCGAGTTCCTTTACAGGTTTCTCTTGAGATAACCAGACGGTGTCCGCTCAAGTGCCAGCATTGTTATAACAATTTGGCCATGGGCGATCTCGGCGCCGCCGGCCGCGAGCTGACTAAGCAGGAGTATTACTCCATACTCGATGAATTGGCCGATATGGGGACACTTTGGCTCTTGTTCACCGGCGGCGAAATTTTTGCTCGTAAGGATTTTCTTGAGATCTACACCTACGCCAAGCAAAAAGGCTTCCTTATCACACTGTTTACCAACGGAAATCTGATCAACCAGAGCGTCGCGGATTACTTGCGTGAATTCCCTCCTTTCGCCATCGAGATCACGTTGTATGGCAACAGCAAGGACACCTACGAGGCGCTGACCGCGGTGCCGGGAAGTTATGAGCGATGCATACGCGGGATCCGACTATTACTTGAGCGCGGGTTACCGCTGAAACTCAAGACCGTGGTCACGCGGATCAACAAACACGAAGTCATTGCCATGAAAGAATTCGCTGAGCAAGAGCTCGGGGTCGAGTTCAAATTCGATTCCATGATTAATGCGCGCATCGACTGCTCTCATGCGCCATTGGCGGTCCGACTCGGCCCTGAAGAGGTAGTTGCCTTGGATCTGCACTGGGGGAAGGTGCGAGCCGAATATCGGGAGCTTCTTGACCACGGCATTGCCACTGCCCCACCCGGTGCAAACACCGTGTACACCTGTGGCGGGGGAGTAAAAAGCTTTGCCATCGATCCTTACGGGGTTATGACCATCTGTGTCCTGTCGCACCGGCAAGGCTACGACCTAAGAACCGGAGGGGTGCGGCAAGGTTGGGAAAGATTCTTACTCGATGTTCGTAGGCAACCGCGTCGACACATGTCTAAATGTACGCGCTGCCGCATACGAGCGGTCTGCAGCATGTGTCCGGCCAATGGCGAACTGGAGAATGGGGATCCCGAATCGCCGGTAGATTTCTTCTGCGAAGTAGCGCACCTGCGAGCCATGGCTTTAGGAGTGGCGATTCCAGAACACGGGGAATGTGAGTTTTGTGCCGAAGGTGATCGACGCTCACGCCTCGAGGATTGCGTCCGCAAAATTTCTGCGGCAGAGACCGATCCCCGACGATGGAGAGAAGCGAAGCCAGCTTTCGCGATTTTAAACAACCACTCAGCTTCAGCAACTTGCAAATCATGCGGTGCGGCCAGTTAATCTGGCCGGTAGATTGCGCTTATGAGTGAAAAACGCGATTTCAAGGCGAAAAAGAAGTACGAAGCCCCCAGGGTCTCTGTCATCAATCTTCGCCCTGAGGAAGCAGTACTGGGGAGTTGCAAGACCACGACGATTGGCGGGGGACCGGGTCAGTCATCTTGCACGCAAATCACCATGTGTCGCAATACGGGTTCTTAATACGGGTCGTTAATCAAGATGGCCTCATCCCCAGCCAATGCTCGAGATGGACCAAGCAGCAGGTTTCTGCCTTCGCCAAATCTGCTGAGAATTGGCGGAGTGGTGTTGTCGCTCAGTGGATTCAATGGGAGAGAAATGTCGGTAGGTCATGCATTAGAGGATTTCTCGGTCTGCTGTGGAGATGCAGACATACAAATCGCGGTCGTCTGGGCCGACGATCTAGAACCGCCACAAGCCGTACCTTGGTTTGATTCCGGAGGCGTGTGGTCTTTGTTTCAGGAACAAAAGGAGTTTGTCTTTTCGTTTTCTAGCGCTGCTTTGGGCCTCGGTCCCTATAAGCGCCTTCGTGCAGCGGACACATTCCACAGCGCCGAGTTGACGCTAAACCGGGCCTTGTTAGGAAAGCACCTTCCCGTCCGCCCGCTCGAATATCCTGCCGACGAGCTTTTGATTACTAACCATCTCGCATTTCAAGGTGTGGGAGCCGAGGTTCACGGTTGCGGGCTGATGGATGAGGAAATCGGTGGCCAGCTTTTTCTGGGGCACTCAGGAGCGGGTAAGAGCACGACCACACGACTTTGGAATAGATCTCGAAAAGTTACCGTACTCAGCGACGATCGGGTTATTTTGCGCCTAGAGGGCGGAGACGTGTGGATGCATGGAACTC
>JAFAPG010000413.1 GCA_019247235.1 Acidobacteriota bacterium | reverse complement strand
ATGAGAAATTGCGGGAGCGCATTCACGCGCATGGTTTGCCGGAAGAGGCGTTTCGCTGGTATCTCGATTTGCGCAAATACGGTACTGTTCCTCACGGGGGGTTCGGGATGGGAATTGAGCGGGTGGTGGCCTGGATCTGCGGGCTCGAGCATGTTCGGTAAAAGATACCCTTCGCCCGAGCTCTGCATCGGCTGTATCCCTAAACTTTCATAAGCATGACTCAGCCGCCGACCGACCACGCAATTACGGCCAAGAAAATTCAGGTCATCGGTGTGCCACTCGACCTTGGACAATCGCGTCGCGGTGTGGATATGGGTCCGTCGGCACTTCGGGTAGCGGGTCTGGATGCTCGTCTGGCAGATCTGGGACATGTGGTTGAAGACGCGGGTAACATAGCCGTCGCCATTGCTGAGCAAAAGAACGTCGGCGATGGTCAGGCGAAGTATTTAAAAGAAATCGCCGCCACTTGCAGCGAAGAGGCTGAAATGGTGCTACGCACGCTTGAGTCCGGCAAGGTGCCGCTGGTTTTGGGCGGCGACCATTCTGTGGGCGCAGGCACCGTAGCCGGAGTAGCTGAATTCTGCCGTCGCCGAGGACAGAGAATTGGCTTGATCTGGATCGATGCCCACACCGATATCAATACTCCGCAAAGCTCTCCGAGCGGCAATGTCCACGGCATGCCACTCGCCGCCACCATGGGACTTGGGCCCCCCGAGTTGGTTGATATTTTCCATTTCAGTCCTAAAGTTCGACCCCAGAATTGCGTGCTGGTCGGGGTGCGCAGAATCGATTCCATTGAAAGAGAAAACGTGCGTAGAGCTGGCATCTCCGTCCTCACCATGAGAGATATCGATGAGCGCGGTATGCGAGTGGTCATCGAAGAAGCTTTGCGTATTGCCAGCCACGATACCGCTGGCTATCACGTCTCTCTGGACATGGATTGGGTGGATCCGGAAGATGCTCCGGGAGTGGGCACTCCGGTTCGTGGCGGTGCCACCTACCGCGAAGCTCACCTTGCTATGGAGATTATCGCCGACCACGGCGGCATGCTCAGCTTTGAAATCGTAGAAGTCAATCCCGTCATTGACGAACACAATCGCACCGCCGACTTGGCGGTGGAGTTGGCATTGTCGGCTTTCGGAAAGAAGATCCTCTAGAGCTCTGCCCACCGCGTAAGCCGGTCGGATCGTATAATGTTCCACAAAATCGTTTGATTCGCCCCGATTACAACGAGTTTCGCCGCCTTGCCCGCCAGGCAACTTTGGTGCCGGTGGTGAAGTCGATCATGGCAGACCTACTCACCCCTGTGTCTGCCTATCTTCGTATTGCCCGCGGCGAGAGCGATACCTTCCTGCTCGAGTCGATCGAGCGCGGCGAGCAGATCGGGCGCTATACATTTTTGGGCGCACGTCCCTACATGCAATTGCGAACCCAAGGGTCTCAGGTGATCATCTCCCGGGGCAAGAGCCGGGAACAACGTCAGGCAAATGTGTTTTCCGTGGCTAAGCAACTGTTGCAAGAGCACCGACCTGCCGTCGTTTCCGGCTTGCCTCCATTTACCGCCGGAGCGGTCGGATATTGTGCCTATGACGTCGTCAGGCAGCTAGAAAATATCGGCCAGGGTACAACCGACGACCTCCAAGTTCCCGATTGCGTGCTGATGTTCTTTGACCGAATGTTGGCGTTTGATCATCTCCGCCATCAAATTCACATCATCGCCGCGGCCGATGTTGCCCGCGAGAGTCCACGTCAGGCTTATGAACGAGCGCTTGAAGATATTGCTCATCTGGAAAAGAAGCTCGCCGGACGGCTGCGGATCGAACAGGGTCGCGATGCCATGGGCCATCGGCGAGCCAAACTCAAATTGCAGCCGGTTATTACCCGCGAACAGTTCGAAACTTCCGTGCGCGCGGCTAAACAGTACATCGCCGCAGGCGATATTTTTCAGGTGGTGCTCTCACAACGCTTAGATTTCAAGCCGCAGGTCGCATCCTTCTCGATCTACCGCGCTCTGCGAGCCGTCAACCCCTCCCCCTATATGTATTTTCTAACCATGGGAGACATTCACGTCTTGGGTTCGTCGCCGGAGATGCTGATCCGCGTAACCGGACGCAAGCTGGAATACCGTCCCATCGCGGGCACTCGTCCCCGAGGAAAAGACGAAGAAGAAGACCGGCACCTCGAGAACGAGATGCTCAGCGATGAGAAAGAACGGGCCGAGCATGTCATGCTGGTCGATCTCGGGCGAAATGACTTGGGTCGGGTCAGCGAGTATGGCTCCGTCCGGGTTCGCGATTTAATGCATGTGGAGCGCTATTCCCACGTGATGCACATCGTCTCAGCCGTCGAAGGTGAGCTCCGAGCTGACTTGCATGCCCTCGACGCCTTGGCTGCCTGCTTCCCGGCGGGCACCTTGAGCGGGGCACCGAAGGTCCGCGCCATGCAGATCATTGAAGAACTCGAGCCCACCAGGCGAGCAATCTACGGCGGCTCGGTACTTTATGCCGACTTTGCTGGCAATTTAGATTCCTGCATCGCCATTCGCACCATGATGATGCGAGGCGAACAAGCCCATTTGCAAGTAGGCTCCGGCATTGTGGCCGATTCTGATCCCGCCCGGGAATATCAGGAGTGTCTCAATAAAGGTCAAGCCGTCCTGCGGGCCGTCGAGTCGGCGCGCAACCACGGCTGGGCACAGCCGGGTATCCTACCCAGTAGGTCCAAAGCTGGCTTGGCTAGAGGCTGAGAAAATTGCTGAGCAGTTTTTTGCCTTCGCCCGTCAAGACGCTCTCCGGATGAAACTGCACACCTTCGGCAGGGAATTTATTGTGGCGCAACCCCATGATGGTTCTCGATCCATCCGGCTCTTGGGTCCAAGCGCTGACCTGAAGCTCGCTCGGTAGATCCTCTTCCTGAACAATCAGGGAATGGTAACGGGTGGCGGTGAACGGGGACGACAACCCGGAAAATACCGTGCGCCCATCATGCGTGATCTGACTGGTCTTCCCGTGCATCAGATGGCGCGCCCGGATGACTTTCCCGCCGAAAGCAGCTCCCAGGGCTTGATGCCCTAGACAGACCCCTAGCAGCGGGACCTTGCCAGTGAAATGCTCGATTAAAGCGATGCTGATGCCGGCCTCCTGAGGGGTGCAGGGCCCTGGAGAAATCACAACGTGCTTGGGGCGCAGAGCCTCGACTTGCCCAACGGTTACCTGATCGTTCCGGCGAACCACGACTTTCGCCCCCAATTCACCTAGATACTGCACCAAGTTATAGGTGAATGAGTCGTAGTTGTCTAATACGAAAACCATAGCGCTAGTTGTAAGAGTACATGAGAAATTCCCCAAAATGTGCACCCCCCTGTCCTAAAGTTGCCCTTGACATGCAGCTCAGGAAGTTCGATCCTTACAGTGGGTTAGGAGCTTCACGATGGTGGTGGAAGTGCAACAGGCCGAGAAGCGTGGGACGCGACGTTTCGCCCTACGGCTGCCGGTTTCGGTGAACTACGCTGGCAACCCCGGAGCGGCACTGTCGGCGCAAACTCGCGACGTCAGCGCGCGTGGCATCTGTTTTTATCTGGAAGCTCCCTTGGCGCTCGGCTCAGAGATCGACTTCACCTTGACCCTGCCTCCGGAAATTACCTTGACTGAGAGCATTCGCGTGCGTTGCCGAGGGAAGGTTGTGAGGGTCGACGAAGCCGTGGCCGATCTGAAGGTCCCGGTCGCCGCAGTCATCGATGAGTACGAGTTTCTTTCCGAATCTTGAGTGCAACGTGCGGCGGTTCGCCAAAACATTCCTAGTTCCGCCGCTTCCGAGCTCTCACTTGCGTTCTGCTTTATTAATCTCGCAATCAGTGCTACTCTCGTCCAAAGCCTACCAGCAAGTAGCGGGAATTGTCTTTGTTTTGCGCCCGAGCTAAAGCTTGTGCGGCGGCTCTGGCCGCCCCCATGGTCGTTTCTGCGGTAGCTGCCCTTTGGGGCGCGGCTGCGCAACAGCCCTCGGCCGAAATCCAGGCGGTGGCCGCCAGTCCCAGTTCCGAGGGCGCAGTACTCCAGATCACCAGTTCGCGTCCGGTTACCCCGCAAATGCAAATCGTCGATCAGCCTTTACGGCTGGTGATCGATCTGCCAAATTCGAAGCTGACCACCTCCGAACGGCGCGTTCATTTTCGTAATGCCCAGATCAAAAATATTCGTCTCAATCAATATCGGACCAGCCCCGCGGTTACGCGGATCGTTGTGGACCTTTTGGCGCCGGTTAGCTATAGCTCGGATGAGAGCGGGCACGAAATTCACATCCGCATCCAGGCCCCCCCGGCGGGGCTAAAGACCAACGCGGCCCGCCCGCCTTCGCGTCCCGCGTTTACCACCGGAATCGAACCGGCAGTCACGCCGGTCACGGTAGGAAACTCGGGCACCTTGGTCGAAGCCGGAAACCGTGTGGCCTCAGGTTCAGCCATAACCGCGGGCGAGGAAGTGGCGGTTCTGCGCCTGGCGCGCGGCGGTGAGGTGCGAGTTTGTCCGGGGACGACTCTCTCGGTTACGACCTCGGGTAATGGTCAGGACATGATGATGGGAATGAATCAAGGATCGATGGAGACTCACTATGTACTTCAGAGTTCGGTCGATTCCGTGCTGACGCCCGATTTTCGCATCGTGCTGCCCGGCCCCGGCGCATTCCACTTAGCGGTGCGCGCCGATCGTCAGGGCAATACCTGCGTGGCATCGATGCCCGGCAGTACTTCTTCGGCCGTAGTGGCTGAGCTGATCGGCAATGGCACCTATGAAATTAAGCCCCAGCAGGAGGTCATCTTTCGTCAAGGGCGGCTGGACTCGACCGAAACTCCGCTTGCGGCGTGCGGATGTCCTCTCCCCGGGCAACCGGTGCTTCAGGCGGCCAACTCCTCCCAGGCTAGCGTCCGGCCCGCCGAAGGAAAATTGCAGTTGCAGAACTCGCCAAATTCTCCCGCCGTGAAAGGCGAGCCCACGCTCGGCTCAGGCAATGGGCTGATCGGGCAAAAGCCCGCCGACCCCAGTCATATGACAGTTTCAGTCGAGTCGCCTCTCGTTTTCAGTGGCTTAGAGCGCTCGAAAAACCGTCCCACCGTGGTTGCTGCGCCTTTACCCGAGGCTACCAGCCTGGGTAGCTCATCCCGGCAAACCGCTCCCCTGCCGACCCTCGTGGTGCTCCCGCCAGCTGCGGTTTCTACTCGAGGACACAAAAACCTGTTGGGAAGAGTCAAAGGATTGCTCGACACGCTCTTCCAGTAACGATCAGCTGCGGCGAATGCCGCGAGCGAGCGGCTTCACACGCTCTCTTAGGTCGTCGGCTAAGTCCGAGCCTCGCTCGATTGCCTCTTCGGCAAAATCACGCGCGGTTTCTTTCCAGTCGCCGAAGGTTTCACGCGCATTGTCGTAACTGCGGCGCAGGTCGCGACGCAACTGACGGCCGGTCTTGGGTGCGAACAGCATTCCTACCGCCGCTCCAGCACCTAATCCGATCAGCAGAAAGGTTATGGCAGTTCCGACATTGCTGCTCGACTCGTATTTGCCTTCTCGCATGAATGCACCTCGTTCATCACATTGGATTCCGACTAAACATTCTAGCTGTTTACTTGCCCAGAAGATAAGGCAGGTGTCGCTTCCACGTTCGGTTCCCAAAACTCCGGAGGCCCGTATAAAATACAGAATTTAGCCACAGCGGCGATCATGGCTTGCCTTCCCTCGCCGCAAGTCCCTCGAAGGAGAGCGTTTTCATTCATGGCCATCCCAGCTACCCTACTACGTCCAGGCATGATCATTAAACATAACAATGACCTGCACTCTGTGTTCAGCGTTGAGCACAGAACCCCGGGTAACTTGCGGGCATTTATTCAGGCAAAATTGAGAAATCTGCGAACCGGAGCCATGTTCGAGCACCGCTTCCGTTCCGCCGATCCCATCGAGAGAGTCAACGTGGATGAGGTCAAGATGGAGTTCCTCTACAAGGACAGCGACGCCTACTACTTCATGAATACGGAGAATTACGAACAGATTCACCTGACGAAAGAGATTCTGGGTGAGGCGGTGGACTATTTAATCCCCAATCTTGAGATTCAAGTTGAATTCTTTGATGGTAAGCCGGTGGGAGTTGAACTTCCCCAAACTGTCGATTTGACGGTAATAGAGACCGAACCCGGACTGAAGAGCGCGACTGCTTCGAGCGTAACCAAACCTGCCAAGACCGAAACCGGATTGGTCGTGCAGGTCCCTCCCTTCATCAATGAGGGAGAAAAAATTCGGGTAGACACCTCCGAGGGCGCCTATCTATCGCGAGCATGACAGAAAACCAAGAGCGAACAGTCCCGAATCTCAGTTCCTCGTCTATGTTGGACACGAGCGATTCTCGCGATAAAAACCTGTTGGCGCGCCGCTACCTGGTCCGTGGACGGGTACAAGGAGTAGGCTTCCGCTGGTTTGTCGAGCGCGAAGCCGGCATCCTCGGAATTGGCGGGTGGGTGCGAAACAATGCCGATGGTACGGTCGAGGTTTTGGCTTTAGGAACACGGGAGCAGCTCCTCGGATTGCGTTCGCGACTGCAAGCGGGCCCGCGCGCCGCTCGCGTGGACGATGTGGAGGAGTTCGAAGCCAAGCCGGTCTCTGGGCTTACAACCTTTCGTATTGAAGGAGCCTGGTAAATGCACAACGCGAGCTCAACCCAAATTAGCGGGAATTGCGAGCATTTGAAGAAGTTGATTCGGGAGGTGCCCGACTTTCCCAAACCAGGAATTCTTTTCTATGACATCACCACCCTCCTCAAGGATAAAGTGGGATTTGCCTCGCTCATTGACTCACTCGCCGATCACTACTTGGCAAAAGATATTGACCTGGTGTTGGGCATGGAGGCGCGCGGGTTCATCTTCGGACCGGCTGTAGCCTACCGACTCAACGCAGGATTTGTGCCTGTACGCAAGCCCGGCAAACTTCCCGCGGCTACTAGCAAATACGACTACACGCTCGAGTACGGGACCAATACGCTTGAAATCCACCAAGACGCCATCGGGAAAGGCCAGCGCGTCCTCATCGTCGATGACCTATTAGCTACCGGCGGAACGGCAGCGGCAACGGCGAAATTGGCAGAATCGCTGGGCGCGCAAATTGTGGGTTTGGGCTTCGTCGTAGAACTGGACTTTTTAGAGCCTCGCAAACACCTTCAAAATTACGAGGTCTTTTCCTTGCTGCACTACGACAAATAGTTGCTTTCCCCTGGTACCAAGACGCC
>JAFAPG010000412.1 GCA_019247235.1 Acidobacteriota bacterium | reverse complement strand
AAGAAAGCGGCAGAAGACTATTTAGGGGAGAAGGTTACCGAGGCGGTGATTACGGTTCCAGCCTACTTTAACGACTCGCAGCGCCAAGCCACGAAAGATGCAGGCCGTATTGCCGGTCTCGATGTCAAACGAATCATCAACGAACCGACGGCGGCGGCACTGGCCTATGGATTGGACAAAGGCAAGGATGAAACCATTGCCGTCTACGACTTTGGCGGTGGAACCTTCGACATTTCGATTCTCGAAGTGGGCGAAGGCGTCATCGAGGTGAAGGCCACCAACGGGGACACTCATCTTGGGGGCGACAATATCGATCAGCGCCTCGTCGATTGGCTGATTGAAGAATTCAAGAAGGACGAAGGGCTTGATCTACGCGGCAAAGGCAATGAAATGGCCTTGCAGCGTCTCCGGGACGCGGCTGAGCGCGCCAAGATTGAGCTCTCGACCACCATGGAGAGCGAGATTAATCTGCCCTTCATCACCGCCGACGCCAGCGGGCCTAAGCACCTGGTCAAAAAGCTGACCCGCGCGAAGCTCGAGGGGATGGTCGAAGACATAATCCAGCGCTCGGTTGGACCTTGCAAACAATGCATGAAGGATGCGGGCGTGGACCCCGGCAAGATTAATGAAGTGGTGCTGGTAGGTGGACAGACGCGCATGCCTCGCATTCAGCAGCTGGTCAAGGAGCTATTCGGTAAGGAGGGGCACAAGGGAGTGAATCCCGACGAAGTGGTAGCCGTGGGCGCGGGTATTCAGGGTGGCGTATTGCGAGGGGAAGTGAAAGACCTGCTGTTGCTCGATGTGACGCCGCTGACACTCTCGATTGAGACTCTGGGATCGGTGGCGACACCGATGATTCCGCGCAACACCACGATTCCCACCAAAAAGACCGAGATCTTCTCAACCGCGGCCGACAGTCAAACCTCGGTCGAGGTGCACGTGCTGCAAGGCGAGCGGCCGATGGCCACGCAGAACCGCACGCTGGGTAAATTCCATCTGACCGGAATTCCGCCTGCTCCACGCGGCGTACCACAAATTGAGGTGACCTTCGACATCGATGCCAATGGCATTCTGAACGTTACCGCCAAGGACACGGCTACGGGCAAAGACCAGAAGATCACGATCACTTCTTCGTCGGGCCTCTCGAAAGAAGAAGTCGAACGCATGGCAAAGGATGCCGAAGCCCACGCCTCAGAAGATAAGGCGCAACGCGATGTCATCGACGCCAAGAATCAGCTGGACACGATGGTTTACAGCGTGGAGAAGATGTTGCGCGAACAAGGCGATAAGATCTCTGGAGCCGAGCGCGGCAATGTGGAAAACGCTGTCGCCGATGCCAAGAAGGCTCTGGAATCGAACGATAAGGCCCAGATGGACCGCGCCCGCGAAGCTCTAACCAGCGCCTCCCATAAGCTGGCGGAGGAGATGTACAAGGCGGCGCAGGCGCAGCCTCCCTCGGGCGGGGCGGCGGCCGGCAGCCCAGGCGCCGGTCCCACTGGCGAAGCTTCCTCGTCTGCCGATAATGGCAAACGCAAGGACGAAGGCGTCATCGACGCCGAGTACGTAGACGTCGAGGACAAGAAATAAGAGAGCTCGACACTATCAACGGTTAGAGCGGTAGCAGGCGAGGAAGTTCGTCGCTGGCTGGCTTTTGTGAGGGGCGCGAAAAGCGCCCCTCACCTTCAGCAACGAAAAGGGCGAGATTTTCAAACCTCCAGCCGTAGAGTTCGTCCCGGGACACATAGGGCCGCAAGAGGAGGTAATTCAATTGCAGTTCGAGATCAAAGGACAAGATTATTTCTTAGCATTTGTTGAGCAGGAAAAGCGTTGGTATGTTTTTGCGCCCACGGCGCGAGGGGTCAACCGCATTCCCGTCTACGTGGATGCAGTGAAGTATGAAAAAGCGGGAATTCTTGATTTGAATTCCCAGCTCTCATCCTGAGAACCGGATTTTAGGTCTGGTTAGCCAAAGTCATGCCCTCGACCACGAAAAAAGATTATTACGAAATCCTGGGACTCAAAAAATCCGCCTCTAGCGAGGATGTACGCAAGGCCTTTCGTAAACTTGCGCGCAAATATCATCCCGACGTGAATCCTGGCGATAAGAGCGCCGAGGAAAAATTCAAGGCGATCTCTGAAGCCAATGACGTCCTCAGCGACCCTAAGAAGCGCAAAATTTACGACCAGCTCGGCTTCTACTCCGATAACATCGATCCCGCCGCTGCCGAGGCCTACGCTCGCGGAGGTCCGACCGGTGCTGGCGGCTTCGGTGGTTTTCCAGGTGCTCAGACCGGAGGCGCCGGACAAGGTGTCCCTTTCGACTTCGGAGGATTTGACTTCTCCGACATGTCCGAAGGTGCTCGCACTGCCAATAGCGGCCGGGGAGGCGGGTTTCGCGACATTTTTTCCAGCATCTTCGGACGAGGCGGGGCAGGAGCGCCGCAAAGACCAGAACCGGGCAGCGATCTCGAATATCAAGTCAACGTGCCCTTCTGGACGGCGATTCGCGGCGGGGTCATGCGTTTAAACATCACCCGACAGGACGTGTGCGCTCATTGCAACGGCCAGGGCACAATCGAAGCTCCCGGTGTTTGCCCCCAGTGCAAGGGGAAAGGAACCATTGAACAAACCGGGGGGCGCATGCGCTTCAATGTGGCCTGTCCTCGTTGCCATGGCACCGGCAAGAATGTTTCCACCTGCCCCGCTTGTCATGGGGAAGGAGTGGTCAGCCGCACCGAGCCCATGGAAGTACGGATCAAACCCGGTACACGCAATGGGCAGCGCATACGCATTGCCGGGAAAGGCAATGCCGGGCTGCATGGCGGCCCAGCGGGCGATCTCTACGTGGTCATTCGTACCGACGATCATCCGGTATTCCACCGCGAGGGCGACGACATTCACATCACGGTTCCGATTACCGCGACCGAGGCTGCCCTGGGTGCCAAAGTGGAAGTGCCGACCATTGACGGCCGCGCGCTGCTTCGAGTGCCCCCGGGCACACAGTCAGGCCAGAAATTGCGTCTGCGGGAGAAAGGCGTGCCGTCAGCCACCAAGGACGGCGCACGCGGGGATGAGATCGTCGAAGTAAAGGTCACCGTACCCATGCCGCGCGACGAGCGGACCAAAGAGCTGCTGCGCGAGCTGGCCAGACTGAATCCGGAGGACCCGCGAGCAGAACTCTTCAAGAACGTGTAATACCGGCCCATTTGGGTTCGACGCGGGTGCCGCCCGACTTAGCAGGGAAAGCAGCGGCACCTCGAAACCCAGCATTCATTGCCAAGCAAGCTACGCGAGCAACCAGCGATCGTCGTAGGCAAGCTCGACTCGAACCATCAATCCTCGATCGAGGAACAATAGTCCAGTGCCCGTTAAACACTCTGAGGAGAGATCTCAGAGTCCGGCCGCAGGGCGGCCAGGTCATCGAGTGCTATTTGCTCTGAGCCGCTAAATTCGCAGGCAGATGACCGATGAGCACAGTTCGGCAGATGCGGTTGTGTGCGGTAACTTCCTCAAATCGGCTGCTCACGCGCCTTCCCACGAGAATCAGAGGCTCTTCCAAGAGATGGTAGAAAATAAGCGGAAGTCCCGCCAGCAACACCGGGAAGAGTCCCAGCCGTACGATCCGGGGCACGACACCGTGCCATCGTTCCAAGCAGATCCACATGCAGAAACAATGGGTCAAATAGACGCCGTACGAGTATTTTGCAATCAGATGCGCCGGTTTTCTAAGCCAGGGATGGGTTAGCTGCGCGAAACAAGGGATGGCGAGGCCCAGTAGGAGGCACACTAGCCAGGCCTTCAGCCGATAGTCGGCCAGGAGACTTTGCTGGTAAATAAACAGCGGTATAACTCCAATCACCACTGCCGGCCAAATTATCCCAGGAACTCTGCCGGGGTGTATTCTCCACAATTGGTAGCCGACCACTCCTGAGAGGAAGCATGGAATGTAGGGAACAAAGTAATCCTGAGTGGGCCATCCCCAATGAACCAGGAAGACAAGCGCCGCCAAAACCGAAAGCAGCCAAACCAGCGATATACGCCACAGCGATTTGTCCAAATAGAGCCACAAGAACAGCCAGGGCAGAAACCAATACATGGCCATCTCATAGGGCAAACTCCACATAACCCCCAAGACCGAACGCCCGGCTCCCTGCACCAGCAAGAGATTCGAGGTGATTGTGGGCAGGTTGGGCGAGAGCGCGGAGAAATGGCGGATTGATAGCTGAGCCTGGGGAAGACGGAAAGCAACCACAAATAAAACTGCAGCAATGCTCAGGGGATAGATGCGGAAAATTCGCCGAATCATGAACGCTCCGAAAAGCTGTAATGCCCCTTGTCCTTTCCACTGCCTTTCTAGAGACAGCATTAGCACGAAGCAGGTATGGACAAAGAAAAAATACACGCCCACCGCGCCTACCCCGTTCAGTTTCCATCGTCCGATCTCGCCGTAGTCGAAGTAGGAGACCAAGTGACTTAGCAACACAAGCAGGACAGCGACGGCACGCAGCAAATCGAGATTGGGTATTTCGTCGCTGGCATGCCCTCTAGTGGTGTTCTTCGATGCTCCGGAGAAACGTTTTACCATTGCACTGAACTTCATCGCTTCTCGCAATTCCGAACCGGCGTACTTCCCAGCCTGCGCATGAAGGCCTGATCAAGATCGCGGTCTTCATGAAAACCGAGCCTGCTTCGAGTTGTGCCCAGCGCGCCCGTTCGGCAGCTGAAAACACTTCCCGTGCACGGCTTGATGGTCCGCCTTGCTCCCCGCCTGGTTCAGGGCGGGTAAGCGAGTCGGATGGGTATGGGTAAAGATGGCCACCTGTCCTGCGGCAGCTCCCGCGTGGACAAACCGTTCCGGTAACCATCTTGAGAAAGAGATCGGGCAAAAACATGAGCCGCCGAACCAGGCCAGCAGCGCGAAAGTAGAGGGAAGGAGATTCTTCTTCTCAGGGTCAAAACGCGACTGGCGACTGCTGGACACATGAAACCCGGGCGACTTCAACTAGGCAGACGGATCACTGCGCAGGGGGGGGGACTGCTTAGGGCAGCATGGCAAAGATGAACCAGAACCGTCAACTGAATTTACAATACTTTACCGGGATTGAGTTCGCCCCTTCGCGCTCTCGCAAACAAGCAATTGGGGAACGCCCGGATGGAAAGAAATGGCAAATCAGTTTGAGGCCACGCGAGGTTCGCTTGGGCCGACGGTTGGGCCAAGTTTGACTTCGCCAACGATTTGCTACGACCGTCGGCAGCTGGCCGCGGGCTCGCAGCCATTCGGGCTCGCTCCGACCCCAATCACGCCGCAAAACAGTTGGACGTTCTACCCTCAGCCAAATGGACTGCCCAATAAACATCTGCCGCTTAGCAGGTTCTCTTCTTACTTTGCGGCTTGCCTGATTTCGCGCAGTCCTCGATGCCTCACCTGCCGCGAGAAAACTCTCGGGGCTTTCCGCCACTCCGGCGTGGAAGATTCCGCTTGCATCTCGGGTAAATTTACGTACATTGGACTCTCGAACTAACTTCAGCGCGATTCCGAGAATCCAACCACTGGGAAGCTCGCGAGCGATTCAGCCGCGCGAGGAGCAGCTGAGAGTGAGTCGCTTGAGGGGGAAGGCATCGGAATTGGCGACACCTAGCCCGGTTCGATCCGTACTCCCATCTGGAGCTCTCGCCCACCCCGTTCTACCGGCGCATAAATCCGTCCGCCTTTCCCTGTGGCCCTTGGCGGTTGCCACCTTCTTCATGGTTTCTGGCGGTACATACGGAATTGAAGATACCGTTCAAGGTGCGGGCTACGGACGCGCGATTCTCATCTTTCTGCTCACCCCCATTCTTTGGAGTCTGCCCACGGCTTTGATGATTGGAGAACTGGCCAGTGCTCTACCCCGGGAGGGTGGCTACTATGCCTGGGTACGTCGTGCCATGGGAAATTTTTGGGGGTTCCAAGAGGCATGGTTGTCACTGGTGGCTTCCATCTTCGATATGGCGATTTATCCCACGCTGTTCGTCGTCTATCTCACGCGCCTATTTCCCCGGTTTGGGGTTAATCATCGCGGAGTCATGGTGGGAGTCGGCGTGGTGCTAGTATGCGCAGCCCTCAACCTCGCCGGCATTAAAGCCGTATCGACCACCTCCTTGTGGTTGTTTTTCCTGCTCTCCAGTCCCTTTGTGATGGTGGCTGTTTTGGCTCTCGTAAAGCATGGGGCTCTGGCTCAGGTCGTGGCCAAGCCTTCGTCCGTCCGAGTCGACATCATTGCTGGAGTGCTGGTATGCATGTGGAATTACATGGGTTGGGACAATGCCTCGACCATTGCCACCGAGGTTGATCGGCCGGCATTCGCTTATCCGCGCGCCATGTTTGCCGCCATCGCGATCGTGTCGCTCAGTTACATAATTCCCGTCGGCGCCATGTGGACTACGGGCTTGACTCCTGCCGCCTGGGAGACGGGGTCCTGGGCGGAGATCGCACGCCTGTTGGGGGGGCCAATTCTGGGCGGGGCGGTGGTCATGGCCAGCATGATGAGCGCCTTCGGCATGTTCAACGCCTTAGTCATGAGCTATTCCCGCCTGCCACTGGCGATGTCGCAGGATGGTATGCTGCCCAAATTGTTTGCCAAGTTGAATGGCCGCCGTGCTCCTTGGGTTTCCATCGTGACCTTGGCTTTGGGCTGGGCCTTATGCCTAGGACTCGGATTTGAACATCTCGTGACCCTTGATATTCTGATCTATGGCCTCAGTCTCACGCTCGAATTCTTGGCGCTAGTAGTCCTGCGAATCCGCGAGCCAAACCTGGAACGGCCTTTCCGGGTTCCTGGAGGCCTGCTGGGGGCTATTGGGCTGGGAATTGCTCCGGCGCTGCTCCTCGGCATCGATCTAGTGCACAGCGAAAGCGAACAGGTTTGGGGCATGAGCTCATTGGTCTTTGCCCTACTGCTCGTCGCTTGCGGAGTCCTGGCCTACATGGTTAAGCAGGCACTGAAGCCCGCAGGGTAGGCGAGCGCGAAAGATGCCGAACCGCTAACCGGCGGCTCGTAACCGCCGATCGGCTTTCGCAGTTAGATTCGATACCGACTCCGGCGCGGAACGCCGCATCGGCAAAGTTGGAGCAATCCCGAGATGGCATCCAGACGCAAATCAAAAGGCGCTTACATGATTTCGGCGGTGGCGGAAATGTATGGAATCCACCCTCAAACCTTGCGTCTCTATGAGCGCGAAGGCCTGCTCACTCCCTCTCGTACCGAAGGTAATACCCGTCTTTATACCGACGAGGATCTGGAACGACTGGAATTTATCCTCAATCTAGCCCGGGACCTGCGCGTCAATATCAGCGGGATCGCCATCATTTTGCAAATGCGTGAGCGCATGGAAGAAATGCAGCGGCAAATTCATGATTTTGTGCAGTACATTCAGGAGCAGGTCCTGTCGCGCGCCAATGCCACCAACGACCCTTCGCGCGGCGCCATTGTCCCCATTCGCCGCGGATTTCCTTCCTCCCCGGTGGTGCGCAAAAAATAGACGATCGAAAGCGCTGGTGCTCAGCCATGCTGCCCTTTAAGCTCATCTATCACGAAAAATATTTTTTACCCATTGGAAACCACGTTTTTCCCGCTGATAAGTATCGCCGCATTCGTCAGAAGCTCATCGATGCAGCCGTTGCGGAAGCTTCGGACTTCATTCCTCCCCAGCCTGCCAGCGACAACGATATCTTGCTCGTGCACACACCCGAGTATGTTCGTAAGCTCAAGACCGGCACTCTGTCGGTGCACGAGGAACTCGAGATGGAGATTCCCTACTCCGCAGAGCTGGTAGCGGCATTTTGGCTAGCCGCCGGGGGATCCATGCTGGCCGCGCGAGAGGCTCTGAACGATAGAGCGGCAATCAATATTGGGGGTGGTTTCCACCACGCATTTCCCGACCACGGCGAAGGTTTTTGTATGGTCCACGACGTGGCCGTAGCCATCCGCCGCCTGCAGCAGGAGGAGAAAATCTCGACCGCCATGATCGTCGATTGCGACGTACATCAGGGGAACGGAACAGCGGCTATCTTCGCCGCCACCCCTATGCCAAGCGAGCCTCTACCTTCGAGCGCGCCGTCAATGCTAAAACCGGCAGCTAGGATGCGCCTGGGTCATGCCGGCGATGTTTTCACCATCTCACTCCATCAGGAAAAAAACTACCCCGCGTGGAAACCGCCGTCGTCGATCGACATAGACTTGCCCGATGGAATAACCGATGACGACTATCTGGCCTGGCTTGACAACGCATTAAGTTCGGCTCTGCGTCGGTTTAAACCCGACCTCCTCTGCTATATCGCCGGCGCCGATCCTTTTCGTGAAGACCAGCTGGGTGGATTGGGGCTGACCATTGCCGGCTTAATGAAACGCGATGAGCTTATTTTTCAAGTGGCAAAGACTCGCGCCATCCCAGTAATGGTAACCTACGCTGGCGGGTACGCGCAGCGTCTAGAAGACACCGTAACCATCCATGCGAATACCGTAATTGCGGCAAAGCAGGTCTTCTCTAGCTAGACATTCGATGAGCACAGATACCAGCTACCCCAGGGTGAGTACCGCAAGGCCGCGGACCGCTTCCCGCTCCGCTCAACAGTGGGCATTTTATGGAGCCCTTCTTATGGTCATCGCGGGCGCAGCCCTGGTGCGATTTCACCTGCGCAATATGCCGCTCGAACGCGATGAGGGGGAGTACGCCTACGTGGGACAGCTAATGCTCCACGGGATTAGCCCTTATCAACTTGCCTACAGCATGAAACTCCCGGGAACCTATGTCTTCTATGCTGCCATTTTAAAAATCTTCGGTCAGACTCCCGCGGCTGTGCACGAAGGCCTCATTCTGGTGAATGCCACAAGCATCGTCCTGGTGGGCCTACTCGCCGCTCGGCTTTTTGGCCAAACCGCCGCTCTCTCGGCAGCGGCAAGTTT
>JAFAPG010000409.1 GCA_019247235.1 Acidobacteriota bacterium | reverse complement strand
TGATGACCGGAATGGGCGAAGACGGCGCTCAGGGTCTGGGGGCAATCAGGTCGATGGGAGGATTAACCATCGCCCAGGGCGAGCATTCCTGCGTGGTATTTGGAATGCCCAAAGCGGCAATCGAGCGGGGACACGTGATGCGAGTTGTGGAATTAGACGCCATGGCTGACACCTTGCAGGCCCAGTGCCTGCCGGGCCGGACCGAGTGGGCCTTGGGAGCCAGTCAAAACTAAAGGATGATCCGGGGACAGCCTAGCGTACCTGGAGCGAAGCAACTTGGGAAGCAACACTGAGGAGGAGGTATGGAGCAGTTTCCAGCAGTAAAGCGCAGCAAAGACGGTCAGCCGATCCAATATCTGATCGTGGATGACTCGGTCTTCGCCAGAAAGAATTTGGGCCGTATCATCGAAAGCTTCGGCGGACAGGTGATCGGAGAAGCCGGGGACGGCCTGACCGCCATAACCGAGTACGAACGGTTGAAACCCGATATCGTCCTCATGGACATCACCATGCCGCAGATGGAAGGTATCGAGGCGGCGGAAAAGATCGTGCAGAAAGATCCCAGCGCGCGTGTGGTCATGGTCTCTTCTGTAGGCTATCAGGAGAACATCGTGGCCGCTTTGCAACGCGGTGCTCGACACTTCGTGCAGAAACCGGTCAAACCGGAGGTGCTGTACGAAGTCATCAAGTATGTGCTGGGAGAAGACGGTGTGGTTGCCAGCGCAGCCGCCGCAGGGGTCTAAACATGAAAATGGAGTTGATCCAGCCGTTTATTAACGCGGCCGACGCCGTATTGTCGCAAGGGTTGAACTCTCCCATGGCGATTGGCAACCTCACCATGGAAGAAGAAGCCTATCGCCGCAAGGGAGTCGCCGCCATGGTTAAGCTCACCGGAGACATCGGAGGACGCATCATCTTCGATCTCGCGCCGACAACTGCGGCCCGGGTGGCGAGCCAATTTGCCGGCACCGAGCTGCCGGAATCAGATGAGTTGGTGCGGGAGGCGGTTTGCGAACTGGCCAATCAGATCATCGGCAATGCCATTGCTACGCTGAATGATCAGGGATTCCATTTCCGTGTTCACCCGCCCGAGTTGCATACCTCCGAGCATGGCCCCAAAAGCACGGAACACACCGAAGCACTCGTTCTCTGCTTCGAAACCCAGAGCGGGAATGTTTTCATGAATATCGCGCTCGATTACCACCCCTCCATGAGAAAGCTCGCGACCGGGAGCGCCGTATAATCACACCCCCCAGAAGTCGGCGCGCCCGGCCTCGCAGTGTCCACTCAATCTCGGTTTACTTTTGCCTGCGCGCGCTCACCTGCGCATGCCGTTAAGGACCCGCCAGTAGGAAGACAGGATTCTGTGGAGGCGGAAGCGGGTTTCCCGGAAAAGAACTCAGAGGGGCGTTTACCGTCCCCATCACAACGTCGGCGGCGTGGGGATCAGCTCCGGTGTTCTCCGCGAAGGTGTCAATAATGGCGACGCTGCCTGAGTCACACTGCGAAACATATACCTTAAAATTCGCGTTTGTGCCCCCGCCCGAGGATGCGACAAAAACCCGGAAGCGGGCTTGAGCACAACCGGTCTGAGCAAGCTCTGAGCTTTGCGATAAGGCAACGGCTTTGGTCACCTGATTGGTGCCGCTGTTGAGGACCGAAGCTTGGGTGCAAACCGTCCCGCTGGGGTCGCGTTGATAGCTGGCCACGTAGGCCCGGGTACCGTCCCCGAGGACGTTCACCGAAGTCGGCAATAGCGGAGAACTACAGGAGGAAGACGGGGCTACCGCGATTACGACCGGACTGCCCGTGAGGGGCTGAGGCGGATCTGTGGCAGCGCTGAAAATGTTGACTTTCGAAGTCAGGGGATTGGTGACATAAAGCCGGTTCAAAACCTTATCGTAAAAGATGAAGTTCGCGCCGGTCGCGGCCGATGCTGACGAGCTAAGAACCGTATCCGAGGAGGTGTCGATTACGTAAATCGCTCCACTTGCGTCGAGAACATACATTCGTGCACCGTCGGCGCGTGCCGCCACCCAGAGCGGAGATGAGCCGACCGAAATCACTTTCACGACGGTGTTATCCACCGTGCTGATGCTGGTAACGGTGCCCGTCCCGCGATTTGCGGAATAGAGCTTGGTACCATCGGGCGTCTCTGCCAATGCCACCGGCTGGGCGAGCCGATTGGGCCGCGGTTCTGGAGTCGCGGCAAAGGTCGGATCGACAGCCACCGTGCCCACCACGACATCGGATGAGGTATTGATGACCGAGATCGTGCCATTGCCGAAATTGGCCGAGTACATCCGAGCATTGTCAGTGCTACCGACAAAAACCGGTTGCGATGGGGCACAACCGGCGCTGTCACATAGTTGCGGCAGAGAGATTGTCGTCGGCGGCGTAGTTCCTGCCACCAGGTTTGCCGAAACTGTATCTTCTCCCGCGTTTGCCACATAAATTTTCGCTCCGTTCGGCGTGAGTGCCCCATGCACTGGCGCCAAGCCGGTTGGCACGGTACTTAACAGACTGTCACCTGAAACATCAATGCGGCTAACCGTGCCATTGTCGGAACCGCCATTGGCGGAGACGGCGGCGACAAAGTGGACTGCTGCGGGATTGGGGGAGGGGAGAGGAATAGGCTGGGCAATGGGACGAAATACGTCGCCGCAACCCAGGGTCCAGAGCGACAGAAGCAACAATCCAGCGGTCGCGCCTGCCCTGGCGCGCCAAGGACCGGCAGAGCTTTCTCTCGTGCATGGAAAAATGAGCGGCGAGCCTGTCATCCCTGGGT
>JAFAPG010000402.1 GCA_019247235.1 Acidobacteriota bacterium | reverse complement strand
ATCGCCACGTTGTTGAACAGGTGAAGACCGGTGAGCATGGGCTGATGCGCATGCTTCACGATGACTGGAATGATGCCTTGGTTACGACTTGGGTGCCTGAAAGCTCGGTCGCGGAGTGTGTGGAAAAGGGTGAGAGTGTACTGAATTCTGCAATGGCGGCCTATGTCTTCGATCACTATGCGCGAGCGCTCGTCTATGCCGGCGATGACGGCCGGATAAGCTCGGAGATTCGTCGCAAGGCGGAGGAACATCGCCAAGCGGTACGCGCGCAATGGACCGGCAGATGGTTCCGGCGGGCTTGGCTAGGGCCCAGCCAGGGATGGTTGGGTGAGAAAGGGCTGTGGCTCGAGCCGCAATCGTGGGCCATCGTCGGGGGAAGCGCCGGCGAGCAACAAATTCGGCCGCTGATTGAAAGCTTGGACCGCGAACTTCGCCAAATCTCCCCCATTGGCGCGATTCAGCTCAACAAAAGTCCTGATCAGCAGGTTCATGGGCTATGGCCGGCGGAACCAGGAACTTCCGTTAACGGCGGCATCTGGCCCGCGCTCAACCAGATCCTGATTTGGGCACTGGCGCGTGTAGACGGCTCCCTGGCATGGGACGAATGGAAAAAGAACTCCTTCGCTCGCCATACCGAGGTCTATCCTCAGATTTGGTATGGCACCTGGAGTGGTCCGGATGTGCTCAATTCGGCCATCAGTACGCGGCCGGGTGAGACCACGACCGGGAGCCCTTTCGGATGGACGGACTTTCCTGTACTGAATCTTCATGCCCATGCCTGTCCGCTGTACTCGGCGGCAAAACTGCTTGGGCTCGAATTCACTGAGGCGGGAGTCAGTCTCGCGCCTAAGCTGCCGCTCTCCACATTTCGTTTTGATTCCCCGCTTTTGGGCCTGGCCAAGAATTCGGGGGGCTACGAAGGTTGGTACAACCCAGTCTCGCAAAACACATGGAGCATACGAATTGCTGCCGCTGGCGATGAAGCCAAGCATTGGTCGCGCGTCGAGGTCAACGGCAACCGCATTCACCCTCGGCTGGTAGACGGCGCCTTGGAGATCCGAGGCGTGGGTGGCGCCGGACACCCATTGCGTTGGACGGTTTCTCGCAGCTAAGGTTTCCTATGGGCTTTTCCGAGTTCCACGG
Organism: Acidobacteriota bacterium; assembly: GCA_019247235.1. Taxonomy (GTDB): domain Bacteria; phylum Acidobacteriota; class Terriglobia; order Terriglobales; family Acidobacteriaceae; genus Gp1-AA145. The sequence goes on along the minus strand of JAFAPG010000402.1, from coordinate 3,322 downwards.
CAATGAGGAGACTGTCAGTCGTCTTCGGAACCTGCTCGCGCAGGGACGTTTGCCGCACAGTGTAATCCTTTCCGGGCCACAAGGATCCGGTAAGTACACGTTGGCCACGATGATCGCTCAGGCTCTGAATTGCGAAACCCGTCCCTTGACTGACGGCCTGCCGGATTTCTGCGGCCAGTGTGGGAGCTGTGCACGGATTGGTGAGGCCGCCGATCTGGATACCCGAGTGGCTGAATCACTGGAAGCGCGCGACGCCATGAAAGAAAGCGAGAAGAAAGAAACTCGCTTGTTCGTTCAGACCCATCCCGACGTGCTCGTCATTGCTCCCGATCCGCCGCAGATGATGATCAAAGTGGACCAGGTGAGGCGGGTAGTCGGGTCCATCTACTTTCGGCCGCTCGAAGCTCGGGAGCGGGTTTTCATATTTACCGACGGTGCCTTCATGAAGGAAGCCGCCAACTCGCTGCTGAAAGCGCTTGAGGAACCCCCCGAGTGCGCGACGATTTTTATCTTGGCAAAAAATGCCGGCGAACTGCTGCCTACGATCCGTTCGCGATGTATGGTGTTTTCGCTACACAGCCTGTCCACCGAGACCATGGAGAGATATTTGCTCGATCATTGTCGGCAGTGGAAGGAATCAGAACGAGCGTTGGTTTCGCGCCTCTCGCATGGTGCCGTGGGTCGGGCGCGGTCCTTTGACTTGCCAGCCTACTGCGCAGCTCGTCACGACGCTCTCATTTTGTTGAAAACCGCATTCTTGGCGGAATTTCACACGGAACTTTTCAAAGTCACCGAGACTTATCGGGCCGGCTCTGAGGGTCGAGAGAAGATGGAGCTCCTCCTGCGCTGCCTCTATTCTCTGCTCGAGGATCTTCTCTTTCTGAATGCTGGGGCCGGGCAATTATTGAGGAACACAGATATTCGCAAGGAGCTCGAAAAGCTTGCCGAAGAGGTAGACTTTGACTGGCTGAGCGCAGCGGCCCTGGCCATCGGTGAAGTGGAACGAGGAATGCGGCGGAACCTGCTACGTTCTCTTTCCCTAGATGGTCTGGAAGCCGCTCTTGAAAACCATGAAAAAGTCCTCTCTCCCTGATTTGTCACAGGCCTTCTGGAGTATACTGCGCTCAAGACTTCAACTCTTCTTTCCAGGAAATGGCAATCATGAGCTTAAGAGCTATTGAGGAGGTATCCACGCAGGTTCCGGCTGACGATTTTCAGGCGCTGGAAGACAAGGTCTACCGCACTATTGAGCTATATAAATCCGCGCGCGAGGCTCGTGCGGTCGCCGAGCGCGACGTGCAGCGCCTTCGCGAACAGCTCGAAGATCGTGAGGAGGAGGCCGAGACCTTACGCCGTGAGTTGGTCGCGCTGCGGCGAGAACGAGAAGAAGTTCGGGCCCGGGTGGAAAGAATGTTGGTGCAAATCGATCGCATGGCGGAAGAACCGGCCGCAAGCTAGGGGATCCAAGCCCACAGGGGAACAACTATGGCAACTGCCACCAAGCATCCGCACGTGCAGGAGTCGAACAACGGAAGTGTACGCGTAGAAATCTTCGATCAGGGCTATAATCTTCGTGGAACGGATCCGAATTACATTCTCAAATTGGCGGAGTACGTCGATGCTAAGATGCGGGCTGTCTCAGAACAAACCCACACCGTCGATACCGCCCGCCTGGCGGTGCTAGCCGCCCTCAATATTGCTGACGAATACCATTTACTCAAACGAAGGCTCGAAGGAGGAACCAGCGATTCGTCGCGCCGGGCCCGCCAGCTGCTGAATGCATTGGATGAAGTACTAGCCAGTAAGTAACACTAAAAGAATAATTTAGTTTTTGAATAGGGAGGCCTCTGCGCCCCGCTTTGCGACCGTGGTGAGGATCAGTTCTGCCTGCAGAGCCCGCGTCTTCAGCCGAGCCTTGACCTTAGACACAGTGTGCATTAATGGGCGTGCGGGATCGAGGAAGATGAGGACGGAGGGGCCAGCTCCGCTTAGCGCCGCGCCCAGGACTCCGTCAGTGGCAGGCAATCCGGTAAGAGCTGGTAAAAGGGGGCAGAGCCGAGCACGGTAAGGTTGATGTATCCGATCCTCGAGAGATGAGGCCAGCAGTCGGCGATTGCCAGTAAACAAAGCGGCCGCGAGCAGCATGGAATTTTGAATGTTGGCTACAGCATCGGCGCGCGAATATTGTTTTGGCAGAACCGCTCTTGCCTTCTCCGTCGAAAGACTGGCTTCAGGAACAGCCAACAGCAGTGGCCATCTTCCTTTAGGCAGGATCTGCGCAACTTCGGCCGCTCGAGCTCCGGCGGTCCCTATGCGGGCGAGGGTGATGCCTCCCATCCAACAGGCGGACGCATTGTCGGGATGGTGCTCGCGTATCGACGCTTCGTAGATAATGCGCGGACTATCCCAGCGCAGACGGCCGAAGTGAACGGCAAGGGCAATTCCCGCCAGCCGTGCCGCTGCTGAGGAACCCAACCCCTTCCCGATGGGGAATCCGTTGTCGATGGTTAAAGCCAACGCCGGTCCGGTCTTTTTCTCTGACCGAAGAATCTCTTCATAGGTCGAAAGGATCAGATGGTTCTCGATCCGGCCACAGATATCGGTATCTCGGCCACGGGCCACAATCGAGAAACGGTGGGAGTTTTGGGCGCGAACCTTGAGGAGCAGGTTGAGTGCCACCGCGGCGGCATCAAACGCCGGCCCCAGATTAGCCGAGCTGGCCGGAAGACTTAGATTCAATTCCCTCATGCTGCCGGGAGCTGCGCGATGAGAGGCGGAAAGCTAGGTGCTGCGGAAGCTTCTCGTCTGTTGGAGCTCATAATTCCTGCGAGCGAAGGAGATTCACCACGGCTTCGACGTTTGGCTCAAGCACGAGCGGAGAACGCTGGTATGGCTTCAACGCCTTGCTGTCAGAAGCAGGGAGGTTTCCCTCGAACAGGTCGCCGCGATGAAATCTTAAGGTAAAGTCAGCATCTTTGAGCACGTGGCCGGTGAGCACAAGTACGACGGTTTCACCGGGTTTGACAAAACCCTCTTTTACCAGCTTTTTTAGCCCTGCCAGAGTCACGGCTGAAGCCGGCTCACAGCCCACGCCTTCGGCTCCAATCTCAGCTTTAGCTATAGCGATTTCGGTCTCGCTTACCTCGGCGACCGTGCCTGCCGTTTCCCGGATCACCCGTAGGGCTTTTTTCCAGGAAGCAGGATTACCAATCCGGATGGCGCTGGCCATGGTATCGGCGTGTACCGTGATTAGCTGCTTGCCCTCAGTTTCGCGGATGGTCCGCACCAAGGGATTGGCGCCCGCCGCTTGAATAACCGAAAC
>JAFAPG010000386.1 GCA_019247235.1 Acidobacteriota bacterium | reverse complement strand
TCTCCCTCGCAATCGGGAAGATATTTTTCCTCAAGTTCCTTTGGGCATCTCGGCTATACCGGAACTTCCCTGTGGATTGATCCGCAACGCCAGCTGGCAGTAACCTTGCTCACCAATCGCACTTGGCCGGATTGCTTGAATCAGTCCATTAAGCACCTTCGCCCTCGCCTTCACGATGCCGTGATGGAAGCCCTCGGAGTCGAGCAACTATGAATAACATTTGAGAGCTCAATGCCCCCTAAACAACTGGATGAGATTCGCATATTGCAGTCCCTAGCCACCGAACAACCCAACCCTCTCTCGGCTGGACTCGACAAAAAATCCGCGCTCAATATCGCCCGTATTATTAACGGGGAAGATCAAAAGGTCGCAGTGGCGGTTAAAGCCGCCTTGCCACAGATTGCCCGCGCCATCGAGTGGATTGCCGAAGCACTCAGCGCCGGGGGACGATTGATTTATGTGGGGGCTGGAACCAGCGCTCGCATTGCCGTTCTCGATGCGGTTGAATGTCCTCCGACCTTCAACACCCGTCCCGGCGCCGTTCAGTTCGTGGTTGCCGGCGGAACCAAAGCCCTGGCGTCAGCTGTCGAGAGCAATGAAGATTCCCGTAGTCGCGGACTTCGCGAAATGCGCAAGAAACATCCGGGGAAAAAAGATGTCGTTGTGGGAATTGCGGCCAGCGGACGCACTCCTTTTACCGTAGCCGCAGTCGAGTGGGCCCGGCGCCGAGCGGCCAGAACTATCGCGCTCACTTCAAATCCCGACACTCCCTTAGAACAGGCTGCCGAACTGGCCATTGTCGTCGAAACCGGCCCCGAGGTTGTCGGCGGTTCGACCCGCATGAAGGCGGGTAGCGCACAGAAAATGGTGTTAAACATGCTTTCAACCGGGGCCATGGTGCGCCTGGGGTACGTCTACGGCAACCTGATGGTGAACTTGCATCATGGCAATAGGAAGCTTATCGAAAGGTCGATCCGGATTTTGCAACAGTGCTTGTCAGTTCCACGATCGCAAGCGAAGCAGCTGCTACGGACTGCTCGCAACCATGTTCCAGCGGCGATTGTGATGGCGAAAACCGGAGTCTCCCGAGCCAAAGCCCACCAGGCGCTCAATAAAGCCCGCGGTCACGTGGGTACTGCCATCCGACTCGCGGCTGCAGCAATGTCCCGGGACCGGTAGGAGAACCGATTCCCCGGTGTTCTCGGTACAATCGAAATTTCTCCTAACCGGCAGGATCAACCGTAATATTGGTCGCCGGTTGGTTTTGCCCGCTATGGATAAATTCGTAATTCGCGGTGGAAACCCGCTGCTCGGAACGGTTCGCATCAGTGGTGCAAAGAATGCCGCCCTGCCAGCCATGGCTGCCGCTCTGCTGACCGACGAAGCCGTTATTCTTGAAAACATACCGCAAGTTCGGGATATTGAGACCACGCGCAAGCTGCTGTTGGCCATGGGCGCGGAGGTCGAGCTGGGATACGGCCGTGCCCAACACCGCACCACCATTTGTTGTCGCCAGCTTTCCGCTCCGGAAGCTTCCTATGAGCTGGTGAAAACTATGCGGGCATCGACCTTGGTGCTCGGCCCGCTGCTTGCCCGTTGCGGCCGAGCCCGGGTCTCGTTGCCCGTGGGCTGTGCCATTGGAGCCCGCCCGATTGATCTCCACATCCAATGCTTAGAAAAACTCGGCGCCAAAATATCCCAGGAACACGGGTACGTTGAGGCCAGCGCCAAACGACTGAAGGGCGCAGAGATCGTCTTCGACAAGATCACGGTTACCGGTACCGAGGACCTTTTAATGGCCAGCACCCTGGCTGAAGGCGAAACCGTGCTCGAGAATTGCGCGCGCGAACCGGAGGTCGCCGATCTCGCCAGCCTACTAAACAAAATGGGAGCTCGAGTGGAGGGCGCGGGAAGCAGCACGATTCGCATCCTAGGCGTGGACAAGCTGCGAGGTGCAAAACACCGCATCATCCCCGATCGCATTGAGGCCGCCACTTTCATCATCGCCGGGGCGCTGACGGATGGGGACCTGAATGTCAGCGGATGCGAACCCTCTCACTTGGCGGCGTTGTTTGAAAAGCTTCATGCGGTAGGCGTCAAGATAAAGACCCTCTCCGATTCGGTACGAGTGGAGGGCAGCCGAGAGCTGAAAGCTGCCGACATGATCACGGAGGAATATCCCGGATTTCCCACCGATTTGCAGGCGCAGTATATGGCCTTGGCCACTCAGGCCGAAGGTACATCGGTCATTACCGAGAACATTTTCGAGAATCGGTTCATGCACGCTTTAGAGCTGGTCCGCATGGGCGGGAACATCCGCATTGAAGGACGGCGCGCGGTGGTCCGAGGAAAGACTACGATGAGCGGCGCCGCCGTGCTGGCATCGGATCTGCGTGCCTCCGCTTCGCTCGTATTGGCGGCACTTGTAGCCGAAGGAGAGACCATCATTGATCGCGTCTATCATATTGATCGTGGCTATGAAAACATTGAAGAGAAGTTGCGCGGCGTAGGGGCGCAAATCCGCCGCCTGGGGGAAATACTTCCCAAGCGTCACTAACGGTTCACCGATACCGGAGTCAGCAATTTGGCCGCGGGTGGGGAACCCGCGGCCGGAAAGCTCCACTCGCTCATTTCGGCTGAGGGACGATGCGCAGGTAAGGCTTCGGAGCCTTCCACCCCGCCGGATATTGCTTTTTCGCCTCTTCGTTTGACACCGCACCACCGATAATCACCTCGTCGCCCGGGCGCCAGTTCACCGGTGTCGAAACCTTGTGCTTGGCTGTAAGCTGCAGAGAGTCCAGTACGCGCAAAATCTCATCAAAATTGCGCCCCGTGCTCATTGGATAGCTGATCTGCAACTTAATCTTCTTGTCTGGGCCGACGATGAAAACCGTACGTACAGTGGCATTGTCGTTGGGTGTTCGCCCCTGCGAGGTGTTGCCCGCCGCCGCCGGCAACATGCCATAAAGCTTCGCGATTTTTAGCTGAGGATCGCCGATCATGGGATAATTCACTCGCGCGCCCTGGGTTTCTTCAATATCGCTCGCCCACCGCTCGTGATCGCTTACCGGGTCTACGCTCAAACAGAGGATCTTGGTGTTTCGTTTGGCAAATTCTGGCTGCAGTTTTGCCATATATCCAAGTTCGGTCGTGCACACAGGTGTGAAGTCCTTAGGATGAGAAAACAACACCGCCCACCCGTCCCCAATCCACTCGTGAAAACGAATGGGACCTTGGGTGGTCTCGGCGCTGAAGTCAGGGGCCGTGTCATTGATACGTGGGATCGGCGAGGTGTCGGCTGGTATCACGGTGGCTGTGCTCATAAGTTCTCTCCTGAATGAATTCGAATCCTTTTAACCCCAAGCACTCCCTTGAACCCTGCTGCGAGGTGCCCGAACCGGTGAGAACGTACGTAAACCCACTCTGTCGGCGCCAGGCGGGTTCACTGCGAGGTCTTCGGCTACCCACAGGCCGGCGCGTGCCTACAACAACCGCGCGGCAATGAGTAAATCCGCATACCTGATAGGATACCCAGGGCGCCAGGTGCAGTCAACGAACCCCAGGTCTCGGTGCGGCGAGAAAACTCGCTGCGTCGCTGCCGCGCGGCATCCAAATGGCCATGAGCCAGTCGCGTCAGAACCCGGTTTCTCACCGTCTCTCATTTCTTCAGCTAGACGTGTTCACTACTGTCCCTCTCCAGGGCAATCCGTTGGCGGTCTTCGCCGACGCTCGAACTCTGCGCCAAGAGCAAATGCAGGCAATCGCGCGCGAAATGAACCTTTCCGAGACTACGTTCATTCTCCCCGGAGAGCCGAATCTAGAAGCCGAGCGTGGAGTTCGTGTGCGCATCTTCACGCCCGCACAGGAACTCCCCTTTGCTGGTCATCCCACACTCGGTACCGCCTTTGCCCTGCGTGGAGAGAGCCGGACGCCAGTCATCAAACTCGATCTCAACGTGGGCACGGTTCCGGTTCGCTTCCAAGATCGTCCGGGCGAGCCGAGCTTCGCGGAGATGACCCAACCGCAACCCGTATTCGGTGCGTTGCACAATCCGGGCAAGATCGCGGAAGTCACCGGAGTTCCTCTTGAAGATTTGGACACCCAACTTCCTATCCAAACCATTTCCACTGGGTTTCCGTTCACCATCGTGCCCGTGAGAGGCCTCGCTGCTATCGGCCGGGTGTCTCTGGAGCAAGCGAGGGCATCGGCTTATCTGGAAGCCTCAGGTAGCCAATTGTTTTATTTTGTGAGCCGCGAGACCGCCGACCCTTCGGCCCGTCTGCACGCCCGCATGCTATTTCGCAACGGCGAGGATCCAGCAACCGGCTCGGCCGCGGGATGCACGGCGGCATGGATGGTAGAACATGGCGTCGCCCAGCCGGAGGAGCAGGTATGGATCGAGCAGGGACTGGAGATTCTACGCCCCAGCCGCATTTTCGTTCGTGCCTCACGTCAGGATGACAGAGTGGTTAATGTCCGAGTCGGTGGAAATGTTGTTGAAGTTTTACAGGGAGAAATTTTCTTCTAGCTCTACAGCCGAAGATATCCGCCAAAAATGCGGGCCGGCATACATGAGGAATTTTTGCAAGGTGGAAAAGTCGCATTGGCTTAACCGTCACTTTACATTGGGCCCCGGCGCAGATACGATCACCTGACTCGATCTCAAAGTCAGCCATCAGAAGTGAGCTAGTTGCAGGGCGGTGATTTTCCTGCATGGGGAGGAAATCGGATGAAACCAAAACGAACAATTCTGTGCGTCGACGACAATGAACAATCGCTCTCCATTCGCAAGGTTATGCTGGAAACGCGCGGTTATCGCGTGCTTGCCTTTTGCGATGCTCAACAGGCGTTGGCGCGCTTCGCTCAAGGGGGAGTGGATCTGGTGCTCACGGATTTGATCATGCCCGTGGTCGATGGCTCCAAGCTGATTGAAAGCGTAAAGGATATGTCACCGCAAACTCCCGCCATCTTGCTTTCGGGCACGGTAAAGATTTATGAGCAGGAGACCAGCGCCGACGTTTTCCTCGCCAAAGGCATGTATGTCCCGGCTGACCTGCTCGAGCGCATTCGTCTGCTGCTGGTCCGCAAACGTGGGCCGAAACGCGTTCATCCTCCCCGCCCGCATGCTTCTGCCACTCCTTGTAGTAATGCCATGGCTTGAGTCTGGTCACAATCAAGAGGCTGCCTTAGGGCGGAGCTCGTCCGTCGGCTTTGGCCGTGCTTTCGACAGTTAGGTCTTCCCGCCCACGCCTCTGCACGTACCCACGCGCCATTGTTGTAAGATCAATAGTGGCCATGGCGCCCACCATCGAAGCCGTTAATCTCTGCAAAACCTATCACATCGGAAAGATCGAGGTTCCGGCGTTGCGCGGTATTTCCTTCTCGGTGGAAAAGGGAGAATTCGTAAGCGTCGTCGGCCCATCGGGTAGCGGCAAGTCAACGCTGTTCTATCTGCTTGGAGGACTGACGAGAGCCGATTCCGGCAAAGTCATTATTGACGGCGTTGATTTCACCAGCCTCTCCGACGGTACCCGCACGCGAATGCGGAAATCAAAAATTGGATTTGTATTTCAGAAATTTAACCTTCTGCCTACACTCAATGCCCGAGCAAACATTGAAGTCGCTATCGATATCGCCGGCAAAAACGGTAGTCGGGATCAGAGCTATTTCGACCGCATTGTTGGCCTATTAGGCATCCACCATC
>JAFAPG010000270.1 GCA_019247235.1 Acidobacteriota bacterium | reverse complement strand
ACGCTGGCGCTGACGCAAGTCTTTACCGTGGTAATCCGAGACGGCACGAGTGCGGCGCGCGACCTGGTCGTACACGATCGCACAACACCGCCTCTTCTGAAATGCTTGCCCAAAGCAGCACTCTCGAAGGAATTCAATAGATTGGCTCCCCGATCACGCGCTTACAACTCATGACGGACTCGGTTTTGCGAGTTCACCAGCCCCGGTAATTCCCTGTCGGGCGACTTTCCTTTCGAACCTGTTCGATACCGCAATGGCCCTGTGACAGTATCATCGTTCGAGACGCCATTGTCTTAGCAACTTGCGCAAATCCAAGGTGAGTCCTCCGATGAAGGGAGCTGACGTACAGAAAACATCTCCAGGGGGACTGCGCCGGTACTTCCTGCTTTCGTTGCTGCTCGTGTGCACTCCCCTGCCTCTCCTGCTGACGTTGCAGTATCTCGGTGGCGGAGTTCGGAATTGCGTGCCGATGTTCTTTGGATGGATGGCCCTCGCGGTCCTCTATTGGTGGCCTCTTGGCATCGCATTGTTTCTCTGGAAACGTGGGTGGAAAACCCGACTCGTAATCGGCTATTTGATTTCCCTTCCGCTTTATTTTCTCTGCCTTTTTTTGATTTACCCGGCGTTTGGTGCTCATTTTCACCCACGCGGCCCTGGCGTGTGGGGCATCTATTTTTCGCAAACACCGGTTTGGTTTGTTTTCACCGTCACGCTAGTCTTCCTCGTTCGTAATCGCAACGCGTGGCGCCGAATCACATCTTGGCTGACCGTGGTCTTCTTTGCTTTCGGAATCACGGCCCCGATCGTCATAGCGGCCAGAACCGATCATTACACCTGGCCAACACTCCCCTCGGCGATCGTGAACATAACCAATGCTCGAATTGTAGACGTCAGCAACCGCCGTATCCTTGAGGGTCTCAATGTACATATCAAAGATGGTTGGATTGTCGCACTCGTCCCAGCAGCAGGGGACTCCTTAAAGGGATCGATAATCGATGCTCGCGGACAGTACTTGCTGCCCGGCTTGATCGATGTACATACGCACCTGCAGGCGCCAGTCCGAAGTGTTCTCGCCCCCTTCGACTTTCACTTCTTGATGGAGTGTCTTTTTTCTGACTATGCACCGCAGCGGCGGGCCTATCTGGAAAATGGAGTTACGGCGGTGCGCGACGTGGGCGGCCCGGCGACGCACGCGTATCACATGCGCGCAATGCTAGAGAGCAAGCAGCTACTAGGTCCGCGACTTTTCGTCGTAGGGCGGTTAGTGACGTCTCCGCACGGACACCCGGTCAGCACGATTTGGAATGCCGAGACGACCGCGCAAGGCGCAATCTTGGCTTCCGATTCGTCAGGCCTTATCGCTGGCCTAGAGAGCAATTATCGAGCTGGGCCGCCGGATGCGGTGAAATTCATCTACGGCACAATCGGCCTGGCGAAGGAAAAGCTGGCTCGGGATCTGCTCCAAGAAGGCATCCGCTGGGCAAGTTCGAGGCAGTTGATTTCAATCGTCCACGCCGAAACGACAGAAGAAGTAACGGAGGCAGCACGCGCTGGCGCGACCGGGATTGAGCATGTCGCCTCTATCGAGAGCCTGCCCGAGGATTTGGTGTACCTCCTGCTTGAGAAAAAGACTTTCGTCGATCCTACATTTGGAGAGCTCGATACGGCACTCACTTTGCGGCACGACGATGCGGCAAAAAGGAGAGAAATTCTCAACCAGCGCTACCACTTCATTCGCAGGTTGCATCAGGCCGGCATTCGCCTGGTTATTGGGACTGATGCACCTCTGGTTCCATACGGGACCGGGTTGCAGGATGAATTTGCCCATTTTCTCAGGGCTGGCTTTACGCCTGCGGAAATACTGGCAATTGACACGCAAAACAATGCATCTTATCTGGGTCAAGCCGATAGACTAGGCCAAATTGCAGCGGGATACGCGGCAAGCTTCACCCTAGTTCACGAAAATCCCCTGGATAACATCGACACCCTGCGCCACCCGACCTGGGTGATGTTGCAAGGCGAAATCGTCGTGCGTTCAGCAGAACAGTGAAACCGTGCGAACAGAGCCCAAGCGGAGCCGAGTCTTCTACATCACGGATCTTCGCAGCAAGGATGAAGGCTTGCGCAGCGGCCCGGCTGGCCACTATCATCGGAATCTAGGGTAATCAGAACGACCAAGATGCGAGCATCGGACCGTCTACGATTTGGCTGGTCGCTCGAAAACGGAACGTTCAGAAACCCGCATAAACAGAACGTGGCGCTATCGTCTAGGGGTTAGGACGGAAGATTCTCAATCTTCAAACCCGGGTTCGATTCCCGGTAGCGCTACCATCTTCCTGCAAGTGCCTGATCAAAAAAGTAGGCCTTTCCCCCGCAGCCTTCTCCATCGTGTATCCAGTTTTGGCTGAAGACTCTGAATGAATTCTCCGGGCCCCTCAGCAATCGATCGTCGGAGGCCTGTTACATGGCAAATTTGAAAGCCTCAATCATCAAAAAGCCACGCATGTCGACTGGCTCGCGGTCGCAGCAGTTACTGAGGTTGGGATGCTAGCGTGCCGGGATACAACAAACTGCCGTTGCGCTCATCTAGCGTTGCAGCATTTGCTCCCGCTTTCAGATCGACTTTCAATTCCCAGTAAATCTTCTGCTTGTTGTATGTCGCCGAAGCAACCACGTAATAGGTTCCCGGCGGCACTCCGGCAAACGTCGCCTTCCCGGAAACATCGGGGCGCGCCGCGGCGGCAACGTTGCCGTGAAATGCCTGCGCCATTTTTTGACAATCTGGCGTTCTCTGCGAACAGGCATTGTATTGCACGAGCTGAGCCTTTTGCCCTTGCCGTACCTGAATGCCTGCTTTGCTAAAGAGATTTGCCATGGTGTCTCGCATGAGAACGAAGAGACCTGTGGCAAGTGGGTTCGGCGTGTTGGCCGAGTTGCGTAGTCCCGAGGCGACCGCCAAAACGGCGTTTCCTGCAGGCGCGCCAGGGACGCTTATCTGTGCGCCGGAACCTGCGGAGCGGGCAGAGGGGGCGGTCAAAGTGCCTGCTCCTGCAGCAGATGCGGAGCCAGCAGCGGCTGTTGTAGTGACAGCGTTGGTTGGTGCTGACGGCACCGGGCCCGGCGCCAAAAGCCCGAGATCGCACGTCGCCTCGAGCGGGGCAAAACTGAAATCTCCATTCGCATCCTTGCCGGTGATTCGTCGTCCGTGGACGAGGTAGGAGCCGCCGCCCGGGTCAAGCGTCCCATCGGCGCGCAAATTGACCAACAACGGATGCTCGGGATTCTCCACTTTGATCGCTGATCGGGAACCATTCGCAACAATTTGGTAGGGATACGCGCGCGCTGGCTCGCCGCAGCTCAGAATGACAGACTCGGGATAAAATTCGAGGCTAAATCCAGTCTTGGCCGCGTAGGTTCCCCGCATGCGCAGGCCTGGAGATACAGGCGCATCGTTGCCTGCTCCGAAAGCCATGTTGAGAAGATTCCTTCCCATGGTCTCAACGCCCACACCTGCTCCTTTCGAGGACAGGTTTTGCGCTGAGCAAGTCGTTCGTTTCGGCGCGAACGTGGTATAGCCGGCCGTCTCGATGGCTTTATTGCCACTTGCATCGTACTTGTTTCCAAAATCGTCCTTATACATCGCGTTCGATGTTCCTTTGCTGTAGCCACCCGGGACAACTCCGTCGATTTCGATTGGACCCGGCCCGACGAGATTTCCGTCCGCCGTAAGAGTCAGAACGAGAGGCTTTGGAGTGGTGTCGATCACGACCAGAGTTTGTCCGTTCCTGAATTGCACGGTGTAGAACTCCTGATTGGGAGAAAGCATGGAGCAGTTCACCAGAACGCCTTGTTCAAGGAAGTCCAACCGCCAATTCCCCGCGCCTTGGAACACGCCCGCCATTATCGGTCCCGGCGCGGGCTGCTTCGTATAAGCCGGAAGAAACTGGCCCACAAGCTGCCCAAAGCCGCCTAAAACAGTGTTGCCCATGCAGGTTTGGGCCAACCGGCCTGCT
>JAFAPG010000225.1 GCA_019247235.1 Acidobacteriota bacterium | reverse complement strand
GCTACTTGTGGAGAGCGTGCTCGTGAGCTGCATGGGTGGCAGTCTCGGCATTCTCTGCGCATTTTGGGGAACCAGGCTGCTGGTTCATTTCATTTCGATCGGGCGTACGCCGATTGTGCTCGAACTCGATCCGGATTTTAGAGTACTTGCATTTACCGCTATTGCATCCATAGCGACGGGTGTTCTGTTTGGCCTTGCGCCGGCCCTTCGCGCAACGCAGTTAGATTTGATCCCAGCTCTCAAGGAAGACTCTCACTCAACAAGTCAGCATCAGCGATTGGGGAAGATCCTGGCATCCGCTCAGATGGCAATTTCCCTGGTCCTGATCATCGGGGCCAGCCTGTTGGTTGGCAGTCTTCGAAAGCTCAACGTTTTGGATGCCGGATTTCAACGAGACCGTCTTCTAACCGTTCGGCTTGAACCACGAGGAAGCGATCAGAAGCGCGGCACGAATGCCTTGCGGCTGAATCGTCTATATCTTTCATTGCAGGAAAGAATCCAGGCGATTCCAGAAGTTACTGCTGTTAGTCTCGCTAACTCCAATCCGACGTCCCCACTTCAGGTTCTTGCATATGCTACGGCAGACGGCCGACAGTTTCGTGCAGCTCGAGGACACGTTTTCCCACGTTATTTCGAAACTGTTGGCGGTCACATTCTACGCGGCAGGGATTTCGATGGGCACGACGTGGAACCGAGCGCGCCATTGGTGGTCGTCGTGAATGAAACGCTCGCACGGAACGTCTTTCCAGGTGTGGACCCGATTGGGAAGCGCATCATCTGTAACAGTGGGGACGAATGCGAGGTCATCGGAGTAGCAACAGATATACCGTATTCGAATTTGCGGGGCAGGATTGGCAACGCGATCTACTACACATTTCTGCAAGCCCCAACAGGGCGAGGCCAGATGGTGCTGCACGTTCGCGTTGCGGGTGATCCAGTAAGGATGGCAGCGGATGTTCGTCGCGAAGTAGCTCGCATTGATTCGAACCTTCCGGCGTTCGAAGTCCGCACATTGGCAACCGAGATAGACGCGGTGTTGGTTCGTGAGCGGCTGCTTGCCTTACTGTCCTCCGCCTTCGGAGCACTTGCGCTTCTGCTGGCGGCGCTCGGTCTGTATGGTGTCATTGCATACGCGGTTGGGCGCCGAACTAAAGAATTTGGTATTCGGATCGCGCTGGGAGCAACGCGTAGCGAAGTGCGTGTGGACGTGCTTTGGGAGACGATGCGGGTTGCCGGTGTTGGGATTTTATTCGGGCTACCAATGGCGCTGGGAACTACCCGGTTCATCGCGAGTTTTCTATTCGGTCTGACCGCAACCGATCCAACTGTGCTCAGCGCGAGTTTGCTCTTCTTGTGTGTAATTGCGCTGATTTCAGGCTACCTGCCAGCGAGGAGAGCATCGCGAGTTGATCCCATGGTGGCTTTGCGATACGAGTAATCGAACGAGCATCCCATCAAATTGCCGGAGACGAGTTGGGCGTGCAGCTTTGGCGATGATGATGGGTTGGTAGAATCCTGTCTCAGCTGGCATCACCCAGCGTGCATCGACAAAACCTGCGCTTTGGATTGGACCCCGTCAATTCGCTTCGAAACAACCCGCGATAGTTCGACGCGTAATGGTGATATTCCCACCCGGCTGCTCTCTCGCGCGTGCCGTAAAGGTGAAATTCGTGGCGCCCATCATCGATCCACTCCAACCCTGGTGCACCATCCGACGCCCCGTGGGGTCCTCGAAAAGGCGTAGGCTCTTGTACTGTCATACGGACCAGATTGTCGGCCCCGCCCCGGTCATAGTCCTTATGAGGATGCCAGCCTGTACGGCTGGCACTCACCTTTTCGCGCTCCTGCTAAATCAGGCTCTTACAACCTGTCGTTAATGCATTAATGCGTTAAGGAGGGCAATCAAAATTGTGATTCCCAGTAACTCGTTTGAAGATATGGAGCGGGAGAGGGGAGTCGAACCCCTGTTTCGAGCTTGGGAAGCTAGCATTCAGCTCAATATCGGCGTACAGCCGTAATGTGGGAGATCTGAGAAGGATCACATGTTGACAGCGGCTGAGACGAGATTCTGGACAAGATCCGCTGTGGTCGCGAAGGGCTTAGCAATCCAATCGCCTAGGCAGCCAAGCAGCGATGGGGGCACGAGCCTGTTACATTGCAGCACACAATCTTCTCGTCTCCCATTTGAGCCCTATGCGCTACCGTTTCCCTAATTCGGTAACTTAGAGGCAGACCGCGGCTTGTTACCAGATGCTGCAGCCGGAACATCCTCTCCCAGTTTGGGCCGCTTCGCCGGCTTTGCCCGGTTTTGCACTTCCTGCTCACCAAGTTGCCGCCAATGCTCGCGGAGACGCTTACCGGTCTCAGTCGCACCACGCTCACTGCCGATGTCGTACCGTTTGTAAATCGATTCCGTCTTGTGACCAGTAATCTGCATTGCTTCAGCGCGCGGAATGCCGGCCTGTTCCATGAGGCGCACCGCGGTGCGTCTCGTGTCGTGAAAGAGCAACTTGGGCATGCCAGCGGCTTTGCGAGCCTTTTCCCAGCCGGTACGCGGATTCCTTAAGCGCCGGCCTTGATACTGAAACAGGTAAGGACATTCTGGGTTGCGCGTTGCGAGGGCCATCTCAACCATCGCACGCATGTCCGGGTGGTAAATCGGAATGGTGTGTGGGTCACCGCTCTTCGTGACCTCGCCGGGAATCTTGATGATGGGCTCGGCCTCGTTCCAATATGGGAGAAGCCACTCCCACCGGAACTCAAGCAGTTCGCCGATACGAATACCAAGATAATAACCGAAGCAAAACAGCATGTGCTGATGTTTCGGAAGATGCAGCAGCATACGGCGATACATCTGGTGGTCAATAAAACCCTTGCGGACATTGTTCTCTTTGAGGAGTTTGATTGCGGGTATTGGACCAACAGTGAGCCCGTCTTCCAGGGCAAGCTTCAAAGATCGGCGCAAGGCGGCCAACTCGCGATTGATGGTGGCAGGCTTGGCGCCCGCTTGGATGCGTGCATCGGTGTACGCGGTGATATCCGCTTTTCTGATTAACGATGCTTCGCGCTTACCGAAGATCGAAAGGAGATTCTTCTTGATCCGGTTTCGCTCGGTGTAGATGTTATATGCGTCGCGCCCCTGCCGGCGCATATCTTTCAAATGGTTCTCAAACAGGGTGGACATCGGCACCTTGACGCCGGGTACCGGCTGCCGGCCCAATTCCTTGCGCCACTCGCTCAGCGCATCCTCGGCTTGAATCCGGCCCTGTTTCGTCCAGGGGGCCTCGATGGTCTTAGAAAGCCGTCCGCTTCCTTTGGGCGTATATCGCAACTCCCATGTGTCTTTCCGTTTGCCTTTCGCGACCGTTCCAGTGCCGTAAGTGCGTTTTTCCATTCTTCAGCTCCTCAGTTCCAGGAACACGATTCGCAAAAGATCACGCCATCAGAGCGCGCATGACGGAGAACTCGGATTGCTAACGTGTTCCCTTGGCCTCTTCGATAAGCTTATCGAGATCGCGGATGTCGAACCGAATGCGGCGGTCGAATCGTACGGGGCTGAGTTTGCCGTCGGAGACCAGGTTGTAAACCGCGCTTTCAGTCATGCCGAGATATTCGGCGGTCTGGGCTACATCGAGCAGTCGGCGCCGCGCATCCTGCCGCTGCTCCAGCCTGTCGGCGATCGCGTCGGCCATCGCGTTCAGAAAGAATTCCACCGTGTCACGGGGACTGGACACATCGGAGGGGCTGATTTGCGCCAGATTCCTCATTTTAGAAGCTCCAGAGAAACTCCAGTTACGCTCGCGACAAAAAGACAGCCAAGAATGGGGGAGGTGGACATAGCAATATCTACCGCGACCCAAAAGATCATGCAACGAGGTGTGCAGACCGGCAGCTTGCGCCGCCACGCCTGTTAGGGTCTGGCCCGAAATCGAGCAATCTAAGTCCCTGAGGGTCAACCGCTTTTGCAGGGAAACAGGAAGACGCGTCTTTCTGCACGTGCCAGTCGCGATCTCAGGCAAGTCTTGCGGAAATATCTTGGGCCTGAAACGAGTGCTCTACCCGAAACTTTGGCGCGGCAGACCGGTGAACGCGGTCACCTCTTCAAGAAATTGAACGCCACCGACAGTGCGGGACTTGCCGAAGTCGACGAGCCAGCGGGAGACTATCCTCGATGGAACAACAAGCGAATTTCAGCCCGGTGCTGGACCCGGCTGAAGAAAGGACGGCACTGCAGCAGCTTCTTTCGGAGCCTTCGAGAAGAGCTCCAGGCTCTTCTCAGAAGAATCGGCACGTTGCTCTGGGCAGAATTTTGTAGAATTTTGAGGTATTGCTCTGAATAGCGCTGGTTTTTGGTTTTTGAATGCGCCGGATTTTCTCCAGAGCGGGTTTAGCGTTGGCAGCCATAGTAGCCGCGCTCGTGGTGATTGTTGTCACCGTCCAAATCGGACAGCGAATCCGCGTGCTACTTTTACCCCCATCTGAAAAACTACTCCGGCGGGCAGACGAACTGGCGAACAATGGCGAGTGGCTGGCAGCTGCTCCAGTCTATAAACAGGCGGAAGTGCTGTTTCACCAACAGCGCAATCCAGCCCGGGAATTGTATGCGAAAGTCAGCCAAGTCCCTGCCGAAATCGAGTCTTCCCCCCGGTGGCTATCCGATTGGCTGGCCGTGCTCAATCAGGATTTGATGCTCCCCGGCGCCGCTGATCCTGACACCCGCCTCCGGATTCTTGAAATCAAAGGGCAGATCGAAACCAACTACGACGCCGCCCTCGCGCATGAGACTTGGCTTGAAATACGCCGCCTCGCGATTCAGCAGCACGAATTTGAACTGGCGAACCGCGCCTATGGAGAAGATGCCATTGCACTCTACATGCTGGGCGATATGGCGGGCGCAAGGAAGCAGATAGTGCGGGCGTATGCTGCTGCGAAATACGTGTTTCGCGACCGCGCCGGACAGGTCCGCTTCGCCTCTCTGATCGGCACCGGAATGGCGGAAAATGGTAAGTACCAAGACGCCCTGCGGTATCTTGACGAGGCGATTTCGCTTGCGAAGAAGAATTCCGGTGCAGCGTATCCCAGCGTGGCCATCAATGCCAAGATCGAGGCGCTGCGCGGACTGAAGCGGTTCCCCGAAGCGCTCGCCTTATGCGCCGACGCGATACGGATACCGGCACAATATCATTTGCGTGGGCGCTTGTATCAGATTCTTGAGACGCGGGCGCACATTTTTGAGGACATGGGAGACCTGCGACAGGCCACTCGCGACTATGGCCAGGCGGTCGAATACGCCAGAGAACTGGGCTACTGGCGCGGCCTCACGGAAACCGATGGTCCGCTCGCGCGTGTTTACGAGCAGCAGAATGAGTTAGATCGCGCGCTGGCAAGCGTCAACGAGGGGCTGGACGCAAACCGGCATATCCCGCGCGAGATGTACTTCGGGCCGCGAAATCTCGCCATCAAAGCAGAGATTTTGAAAAAGCTCGGTCGAGTGGCGGACTCCAACAATTTATATGAGCGGAGCCTGGCTCTGATCGACTCGCTCTTAATTACGGCGCCGACTCCCAATATCGTTAACTCCATCATTACCAACCTGTCCGATGTTTATTCCGGGTATTTTTCCTCGCTTTGCGAGCAAGGAAAATTTGCGCAGGCGTTCTCCGTGATTGAACGGGCCCACGGCCGGGTGGAAGCGGTGGCTCTCCAGAGCAAAAGGCATCTTCCTCCGCATGCTCCGACGTCTCAGGAGCAAGAGCTGACTGCTCTCAATTTGCAATTGATTGCCACGGGTGACCAGAGGCGGCGCGACGAACTATCCAATCGGATTGCCGCAGTCGAGGATCAAATCGATTCCGATCCCTGGAGCCACGCCGTAGCGACGCAACCGGCTTCCCTGGAAGACGTACAAAATGATCTTCTTCCACAAGAAGTACTGATTGAATATGTGTTAGCAGAACCCGTCTCGTATGCTTTGGCGATTACCCGCACATCAGCAGCCCCATATGCTCTTTCAGGCCGGAGCGACATTGAGCCAGCGGTTCAGCGCTATACCGAGCTGATCAGCAAGGGAAACACGGATACCCAACTTGCCTACCGCCTTTTTGAGAAGCTCTTAAGGCCAATTCGTGAACTTCACAATCACACTTCAGCCGTCTTCGTGCCAGACCGCTGCCTGCATCTTTTACCTATGACTACGCTGTACGATGGCGGGCGTTATGTTCTGGCTACGCACATCACCAGCATCGTTCCGGCCGCGAGCGTGTTTCATATTCTTCGCACTCGGGCGCGGCTCGCTGCAACGCGCGAACCGTTCGTGGGCGTTGCTCCCTGGACGGAGGGGAAGGACAAACACAAGCTGCTTGCGGCAATTTTGAATCCCTTGCGCGGGGGCGGCCCCCGAAGCACCGATTTCGTTCCTTTGCCGCAAAGCGAACACGAGGTGGAGATGGGCCGGAAAGAGATTGACGGTCTGCTCGGAGCAAGACCGAACCCGGCACAGCTCCTGATCGGACCCAAGGCTACCGAGGAAAATTTCAAGAGATTGCCACTGGCCGACTACCGTGTGTTCCATCTAGCGCTGCACGGATATGCCGATATAGAACATCCAGACAGAAGCG